>NZ_CP016397.1:1146666-1450000 GCF_002240035.1 Legionella clemsonensis
AAGCCGCTAATTGAGGAATAAATATGCGTTTTTCCCTTCGCATCGCTCTGATCATTATATTAGCTCTCGCTGAGTTTGCCTGTGTAGCTCGTTCAAATCTGATAGAGGGTATCAAGAGTTTTCGTGTGCAAGATTATCGACAGGCATTTGTCCGTTTAAAACCTGAAGCAAAAAAAGGGAATCGCGACGCACAATATGCAATAGGATATATGTATTATTATGGACAGGGTGTAGTCGAAAACCGTAAAAAAGCTTGGTATTGGATTAATAAAGCAGCGCAGGCGGGACAGCCTGAGGCCGTTGCTGCCCTTACAATTCTGCAGCAACAACCGCAAAGCATCTGGCCTTAGTTCATTTCAGCCGAGACAGGGGTCTTATATCATTGCATCAATAATCAAAGAGAAGATATAACAGCAATAAATTAAAATCAGAATACCACCATGCCATCGTGCCATTCTTTGTTTATTGCGATAATTCATCCATAAGAGAATAACTACTGTAATAAACATGACGGGGATATCACGCCATAACAGTGTGGTGCTTACGGGAGCTGGGTGAATAATTCCTGGAAAAATCATTACAGTGAGCAGATTAAATATATTCGCTCCTAAAATATTTCCCACAGCAATATCGTCTGCTCCTTTTGTAACCGCAATAATTGAGGTAACCAGCTCTGGTAAACTTGTGCCTATAGAAATGAGGGTCAAGCCTATAATCAGATCACTTACTCCCAGCATATGTCCAAGTACAAGGCTGCTATTGATTAAATATTTTGAGCTGATGGGAAGTACAATTAAGCCCAGTAAAAAGCTTAAGACATGAGATTTAATTGAATGCTTACCCAGAGCTGCTTGTTGGAATGCCAGGGTTAATTGTTTTTGAGGACGTTGCTGACGGGTAACTACGATAAAATAACCGAGGATTGCCAAACATATTAATAGTAACAGGCAACCATCTAAAATGCCTAAATAGCCATCAAGGATCAAAGAATAGGAAAAAAGCATCACCAAAAACAGCAGGGGATATTCTCGACGCATTAAAGTAGATTGTATGCGAATAGGCTTTACAAGCGTGGTTAAGCCTAAGACCAGCCCGATATTCGCTATGTTTGTGCCAATGGCATTCCCTAGTGTTATCTCCGTAAGACCTTCTATTGAAGCTGTGATGGCAATTACTATTTCTGGAGCGGAAGTTCCTAAAGCAACAAGTGTAAAGCCGACCAGTAGTGGTGATAAGCGATAGTATGCTGCAATGCCTGCCGCCCCTGTGACTAATTGATTTGCTGCCCACAACAAAGCAATAAGACTAATTAATATAAGTAAAATGATCATATCAGCTCTCGAGAAGATTAAGAACTTATATTACGCAGCGTCGCCTTTGGTAAATCGATTAAAATCACGCCGTGTGTAATATGAGTTAAGAATTGATAATACTGTATTTATCGGCGAACACAACAAGCTTTTTTGTTCAAAAACTTTTCATATTGCTTGTAATATGGTATTATTTGCAGTTCTTTAGCTTCATCATAAAAGGAATTAGGGATAAAAGTCATTAGGAGAAGCTGTAAACGAAGCGAGTAATCTCTCTTCTATCACAATCTGGTTTCCGGCAGGAGCAGTTTGCCGGCTACTTCAAAAGACAAAATATTATGTTGAGCAAGCAACGTCATCTTTTTAAAAATGCTGCTTTCAGGCATTTTACATTAAGTTGTATGTTAGCCATGTTCGGGAATGGCTTAACTTACATCGTTATGGTGTGGGCACTGATACGATTTGATACGTCAGTTGTTTCTACAGCTATTCTTATGACTTGCTTTTGGCTACCTAATGTTTTGCTAGGACCATTCATGGGTGTCCTTGCTGATCGTTATAATCGTAAATGGGTGCTTTTGGCGACAGTGGGATTACGCGCCATTTGCCTGTTCGGTTTTGCGCTAATTGCTTACCACAATTATATTAATCCCTTTGCTATTTATTGTCTTGCCACCTTAATAGGAACATTGCTTGCCGCCTATATTCCTGCGGCCATGGCCTTTATTCGTGAAATTATTGTAGAGGAGGAAGAACTACTTTATGCCAATGCTATGCTGGATACTGCTTATGAGGTTGGAGCCGCGTTAGGTATGGGGAGTGCCGGTCTTATTTTGGCACAAACATCCTTTGCTACTTGTTTTGCTATTAATAGTGCTTGTTATTTATTGGCGGCGTTGTTTCTTCTGGCTATTCCTTATCAAAAGCAAAGGAAAACCAAAGAAGTTATAGAATCCTTTTTCACTCAATTTATTGAAGGAGGTCGCTATATTCTTCAACGTACACCCATATTGTTTATTTATTTGGTTCAGGGATTATTTTTTATTTCTTACATGACTGCTCCAGTTTTGCTGGCTCCCTTTGCCAAATCCATATTGCATAGTAATGTTGCTCAATTTGGCTGGCTGGAAGCCGCTCTGTCAGGTGGAATTATTTTTGGTGGCTTTATAAGTCCTTGGCTTGCGACACTTTTCTCACTGGCAAAAGTTATTTTTGGTCAAGTAATGCTAGGTATTGTGTCATTTTATTTATTCAGTCATACCCAAAATACAGAATCAGCAATTTTGTATCACTTTTTTATTGGTTTTTCTTTTTCTTCATGGGCTTTATTAACCACTCTGGCTCAAGAAATGACTGACTTAAATTATCAAGGAAGAGTCCAATCGTTGTTTAATAGTTTGTCCGGAGCTATTATTATTTTCTTTTATTATGCTCTGGTCCATTGGAAAGATATTCCCGTGACAAAATTATATTCTGCTGAAATTATCTTGCTCTGCCTAGCTGGTATTATTTTAATAATAATGGCAATAGGCAAGCGTCAAGTTGCTGAACCCAGGGTTTCTTGAAAACGTTTAATAATGATTGCAACTGGCTTTGCTAGTCCAAGACGAGTAACTTCACTGGGGTTAAACCATTTTCCAGCTGTCTCACGCACACTATTTTTTGTCGCTACAGTATGGACACTGAGCGCCTTAATACCTAGATGGAAATGGCTAAAGGAATGTTTCAGACGAAGCAATTCCTTAATTTCTAAGCAATTAAATTGATAGGTTTGTTTAATATAGGCTTCAGGGCAGCGGTCTATTTCTGTACTGGGAATACACCATAAGCCTCCCCAAAGACCAACGGGAGGTCTTTTTTCAAGAAAAATTTCATTTTCTTCATTATGAAGCAATAGGAACTGCTCCTCTCTATATGGTAAAATTTTTTTTATTTTTTTATGAGGGTATTGACTGACTTGATTTTGAAGTCTAGCAAGACAAGTGGCATGCAATGGACAATGAGTACAATCTGGGGTTCTAGTGGTACAGCAGATGGCACCTAAATCCATGATCGCCTGAGTATAATCTGCACAACGTTGCTTTGGCATGCATTGATTTGCCAGTCGCCAAAGTGCCTTTTTAGTGGCAGTCTGCTCTGGCCACCCTCCAATCATAAAATAACGACATAACACACGCTTTACATTGCCGTCTAAAATTGCGGCTGGTAAATTGAACGCTTGAGAGGCAATCGCTGCAGCAGTTGATTCACCTATACCGGGTAAAACGACCAAGTCCTCAACACGCCACGGAAAAACTCCTTGATGTTGCTCACAAATAACTTTAGCAGTTTTATGCAAATTACGTGCTCGGCTATAGTAACCTAATCCTGACCACAAGGCTAAAACCTCATCTTCTGTCGCATTAGCTAACTGCCATAAGTCAGGAAAATTTTCTATAAAGCGATTGAAATAAGGGATGACGGTTTTAACCTGGGTTTGCTGTAACATAATTTCAGAAACCCAGACTCTATAGGGAGTGCGAGGGTTTTGCCACGGCAAATCTTTGCGTCCAAACTGATCAAACCATGCTAACAGTGGCTGACTAAACTGTTCATGAAGTTGCTTAATCATTCTTGTTGGTTAAGAGCGTCTTAATTTGTTTATGAATTGCTTTAACAGGCTTTGCCAGTGCTTCTTTCAACCAAAATTGGGAAAGGATCGGATTAATAATTTTTAAATCGGGTAAAACAGTAGGGGCTACCAAGTTACCCTTTATTAAAAGTGGAAAATTTCCTCCTAATAGTTGTTGAATTTTATCCACTTCAGGATCAGTCAGACTTACCTTGGCCTGTAAGTGGCTGTCGAGGTTATTATCTTTCAAATTTAACTCCCCGCTTCCCTTCAGTTGGAGTCGGTCCGTTTGCAAGACCAGCGAATTGCTGAGCAGTTTTTCATTCTGAAGCGTATACTCGATAGTAAGTAATTTAAAATTAGTATGGCCTTTAAAAAAAGCAGGATTATCAAATTGACTTAGTTGCAGAACATCAGTGACCTCATTCTTTTTGCCACTAAGTAGTTTATTAATTTTAGTACTGGTTTCATCAATAACTTTATTTAGATTAACAGATTCAACCACGCCGTCTTTGATAGTCAAGCTTCCTTTACCCAAGACCGTTTCCAGCCAATTTTGATTCATATTTGCCAAAGCGTGAATAGAGAAATCAACACTACCTTTAAACAGTCGCTTTTTTACCAAATCATGAATAAGTTTACTGCCATTCAGATTAGTTGCTGTTTGATTGAAGGTGAGCTTTTTTGTTGCAAAATCATAACTTAAGTCACCGACTGATTCGCCATGGTACATCGTTAAAGTGAGTGGATTTAGCAGCAAAACGCCACTTTTTGTTTTTACAGTGGAACGAATTTTGTTTATCTTGAACTGATCCACCTTTAGATCCTGCATCATAAGTTGGCCAGCCAAGGGAGTAGTTTGAAAAGCGGTTAATGGATTATCAATCATTCCCAGGGATAAAGCAGTATTACCTTTAAAATTAATATGGCCTTGAACTAAAGATTTACCGTTTGCGGTAATAGTTAGTTGCGATTTAAATTGAAGAGGAAAGGACTGCTTTTTTAGATTAAAACGTTCGGCACCAATTTGAGAATTGGCTAGCTTAATAATCTGGTGATTTTTTTGTAACAGAATTTCACCATGCGTTAAGAGTATATTTTCTATTGCAAATTGCTCTGCAATATGTCCAGTTTTTTTAGGAGGCGATCCGAGCGTTTTTTTCACTATTGATGATTTTGCATCGGGATTGATAATAATTTGAAAGCCATTTACATTAAGTTCACTAAAAACCAATTTACCACGCAAGAGTGGGGTTATTTTTAGATTAAAAAGTACATTCTCCAATCGTACAGAATATCGATTTTGCCCATCATGATTGCCAATTTGCATCCTGGTAATTTTTATTCCAGGTCTTGGAAATAACTGCCATGAAATATCGCCTTCTATCTGGCTTTGTTGATTAGTTAAGCTTGTTAATTGAGTGCTGACATAGTCTTTAACTACTTCTGGACTGATGGATTTGGCTAGAGTCCATAAAATGAGGGTAGCAACTAGCACAAAGACAGCTAAGAAAACAAATAATTTTTTTAGAAGTTTCATGTCTGGAGTAAAACGAAAATGGCAAGCATATAGTATAACTGTGTCAAGTTCAATGAATACTGTGTCAAGATCAGGGCAAATAATTTTATTTTTATCTAAAAAATATAATTTTCTGCTTGTTATTATTTTTAATTTGAACTAATCTGATAGTCTTCCCTGAAAAAAAGTGGAAAGAAAAAAGACGTTGATTTTGCTTTTTAGTTGTACTCAGGATGAGTCGATAAAATCAAGGAGAGCGTCATGCAACCAAGTAAATGGGAAATTATAATTCTCAAGCCTACTCCAGTATTCTTATCATTCCTTGCTTCACAGTTACCCGAGATTGAGTTACCAGAACTACGTTTATTACAAACTGATAACACAGCTTATGTTATTGAAAAGAAAAGAAATGATGAAGAGACTTTAAATGAAATAGAGCGTCATTTTACCACCATGTTCAGGCATGAAATATGTCGTTGGCTTGGGGAAAATGCACGAAATGAAATCGAAGGAAGTTTTCTTGATTTTTTATGTTGCTTTAAATTTGAACTGCATTCTCACATTGTCCTTATGGAGTCCTCAATTGAAGAGGGTAAGCAGTTGCTGCGAGTAAGGCCCCGTTCTGTATTGTTAAAGTGGATGAAAGCTGCAGTTGATGATCAAAGTGATCTAATTAGTGTATTGGAAAAGGTGAATTTATCTCATTTGGCTGAAAACGCGACAGTGGTTGTAAAAAATTTTAGTAAGTTAAGCCAAATAAAACCTTTCCTTCAACATTATTATGAGCCCATTTTTGAAGCAGAAATGATGCGTATGTGTAATAACGTCGAAGAATGGCCTGTCATTGACTCCTACCAGGCATTCAGTCGTTATTTCGCTATAGACATACATACTCAATTGATTCATTTGTCTTAAGGAGAGTTGGCTATGGAACCTGTAACTATAGCGATCATTTGTGTGACTGCTTTTGGAGTGGTTGCTGTTCTGTCCGCGTTTATACGGCAGTTGTTACTAAGTCGGGATAAAAATTTAAACGACCAGGCACAGCAAATTGCACTTGCACAAGAAGTAAAGGAACTGGAAAACCTGCGGAATGAGATGGCAAATAATAAACGCTTTGACTCTCATTACCAGGTGCTCGGTTCCAATAAAGAGGCTATTCAATATCTTGATCAGAAAATTGAAGATATTCTTAAAAAGAAAGCAGATTTAATAGAGCGTTATTCCAAAATTGCAGTAAAAGAATCAACGGCTATTATTGGAGGAGAGCAGTCAGCTGAGCGAAAAGCGATCTGTGATAAGCTTAAACAGGAAATTGATAATGAATTGGGGTTCTATAATAATGAGCTTGAACAATTACAAAAGCGGCGCGATTCTTTATGGGATACTCATTCGGAATTAAAAGATTATCTTTTAGAGCAGGAGAAAAAACGTAATAGACATCTTGATGCAATTTATCAACGTCACTCAGGTTTACTGGAAAAAATTTATCTGCGGCATAATAAAAACAGTGAGACCATTGCTGTAAAATCAATTGAAGCTGGGACGCAAACGTTTAAGGCATTAATTTTAACTCCCATTACAATGTTAATGCAGTATTTTAAACCCTCCAGCAATATTGATGATGAACAGGCTAAAGATGAAATAGATTCAAGAGAAGATGTATCTGATGCGGAAGATGATATTAATGGTAAAGATGATGAAATTGATAATGCTCCAACGGATGAAGAAAATACGAACGATAGCAACGCAAAGCCTGAATTTGCTGTATAAATCCTAATTACACTCCTTAACCTTGATGTAAGCAAGGCAAACATCAAGGTTAAGCGAAATAAATTTAATCCAAAATGTCCTCAAACTACCACTGGTTAATTATCCCCGATAGCACCGTATGAAATGCTTAATTGAGCTAAATAATACAATATTGCGTGTTTAATTCAGAATAAATTTTGCACTATTGAGTTGAAAATCTCTAATTTGTTCATACCTTCTTGAGAGGTCATTTATTTTGGAGATGCTTTTTATTTGTCTACTTACACCAAAATAAGGCATAATGGGCAAAATTTAATTCTCTGGTCAACATTAAAGGTGACAATAGGTAATTACTGCGGCCAGAGTAGTCAAAACAGTTGTCTGGAGCAATAAGTATGGAGTTTGATAATGAGATATAGAGGGTTGGCTTTATTTTTCTTTTGTACGACCGCGGTGATGTTTCCTTCTTACAGTACCACATTAGATGAATTACTTCCTAATGAAAGAAATACTGTAGAAATTTTTCAAAAATTTTCACCCAAGGTTGTCTATGTACATCGTTTGGCGACAGTGCTTAATCATTCTTATGAACGGATGCAAGTCCTTGCTGGAGCTGGTTCAGGCATTATTTGGGATGCTCAAGGTCATATTGTAACCAACTTCCATGTAATCAATGGTGCTGACAACTTAACCGTCAGCATTGGCAAACTTACAGTTCCTGCCAAGGTTATAGGGGCAGAGCCTCGAAAAGATATTGCTGTCCTTGCGATTAAATCACCTAAGGCTTTGGAGCTGCTAAAATCCTATACTCCTTTTGAGTTGGCACCTACTAATGAGCTGTTAGTTGGTCAAAAAACTATTGCGATTGGGAACCCTTTTGGATTGGATCATAGTTTGACTGTAGGGGTCATTTCAGCTTTAGGTCGACAAGTACCTGGTGCAGGTGGTGTCACTATTCGAGATATGATTCAAACGGATACCTCCATTAATCCCGGTAATTCTGGTGGCCCTTTATTAGATAGTAAAGGACGTCTTATTGGCTTGAATACAGCCATCTACTCCAATTCAGGATCTTCTGCCGGAGTTGGGTTTGCTGTTCCTGCAGATGATATTGCTCGCATTGTTCCCCAATTAATTAAACATGGGCGTGTGGTTTTGTCAGGCGTTGGCATTCAGGTTGTTGAACCTCATATAGCCAAACGCTTGGGAATTGATAAAGGTTTATTGGTGGCCGATGTACTGCCTCATACACCCGCTGCACAAGCAAAACTGCGTGGTACTTTACGTGACAGTTGGGGACGTATTCATCTCGGTGATGTGATTGTTGCTATCAATGGCCATCCGGTAAAAAATTACGATGCTTTTTATAATATTCTTGTTGATATTAAAGTTGGGGATCAAATTACCTTAACTATCTTAAGGAATGGCAAGGAGCTTAACTTTAAGATGAAAACCATTGACATTGCCGCTTATTAATCATTTTTACTCTCTGTAGGCAAGCAATTCATATTGTTTGCCTACAGAGAGCATGTATCCATTAAACGCCATATTCACGCTGATAGATCTTTAAACGCTCTACGTGTTCAAGTTGCCCGTTTGCCTGTAAGTAGGCTATCAAATCAAAAAGAGTAATAATTGAAAAGACCTGAATACCCTGGGCTTTAATTTCTGCCAGAGTAGATTGATTAGCTAGTCCACGTTCGCAGCGATCAAGCGCAATTATTACGCCAGTTAACTTGCCTCCATGTTTTTGAATTAATGTTTGTGCTTCGCGAAAAGCTGTACCGGCGGTAATGACATCATCCACTATAATTGTTTTACCCTGTAATGGTGCACCTATAAGTTGTCCTCCTTCACCATGATCTTTTACTTCTTTGCGATTAAACGTCACAGTGATATTAACTCCTGATTCTGCCAAGGCAATAGCAGTGCTGGTAGCTAAAGGGAGTCCTTTATAGGCAGGGCCGAAAAGATGTTGAAAATCGATTTGATGATGAAGTAGCGTTTTGGCATAAAACTGACCTAATTGACGTAAGGCATCGCCTTGATAAAACAATCCCGCATTAAAAAAATAGGGGCTTTGTCGGCCAGACTTCAGTGTAAAATCCCCAAACTTTAATACGTGATGCTCAAGTGCCAAGCGAATAAAAGATTCTTTAAATTGATTCATGGAATATCCTAATGTTAAACAAGATAAAAACATTCTACAAAATTTTAAAACGAATAGATTCTCTTTATAGCAGTATTAAATGTTTTTTAAAAAAATCGTTAACAATCAACAAAAAACTGCTATTCTAAAGAAATGTTAGTTTTACTAACGTAAAAGCATTCCTTGTAGCTCAAAATCCAGTTTTTTTGCAGTATTTATTGCATTAATGCCTGCAATTTGAACCAAGTGAGTGCTGATTGTTTAATCTACTAAGGCTGTTGAAATTTCGCCAGCTTGATTGATTGCAAACATTACAGTGAAGACTGTAGAAATAGCAACAGACTGGTAGTAGATAGTTTTAGACGAAAGGGGATAGTGAATGTCGCAAAGAGAAAATGGCCATGTTAAGTGGTTCAATGAAAAAAAAGGATTTGGTTTTATCGTCAACGAACAAGGTGATGACATATTTGTTCATTACAAAGATATTCAAGGTGTAGGATTTAAAACACTACATGAAAACGATCCTGTAACCTATGTGCTTGATAAAGGCCCTAAGGGATTTAAAGCTCAGGAAGTAGTGGTTGTTACTGAAGAATAAATACAATGAATAACTAATAAAAGTTATATTGGATAGTGGAGAGAGACCATTAGGTTGTGAATCCGCATTATCCTCGTTTCGCGAAAGAATAGAAATGTGAAGAACCGCACTGGGAACATTATCTGGGCTTTCGCGAATGATTATAGATGCAGTTAAGTAGCTGATAAAACGGTAAGTTATGGTCATGTCGAGGCAATTAGTATCGCGCGCAGTGAAAGTCCCTTATAGAGAACTCCCGATGTTTAAGTGAGAATCGCTCTCGGATTGCTCAAAATTAATTTATCTTCGTTACAGGCGAGGAGGATGAACATTACTTTATATAAAGGAGACAAAGCATTATTTTGCCCTGGCCATTAATGATAGTTAATTCTTGACCTGTACCCGGTAGAATCGTTATCATCCAAACCACATAACTATAACTTGTGTAAAATTAGCACACTCGGTGGTGATGCATTTTATACTTGAGATCAAAGTTGATTAATGGATAACCTAATTACTATTCATCTACATCACTTCAGGAGAGATTGGAATGGAATCTAATCAAAAAGTTGCAGTGATTACTGGCGCAGCAAGCGGAATAGGGTTAGCTCTTGCTCAGGCTTGTGTACAACGCGGTATTCATGTGGTTATGGCGGATAACGCCGTTACTACTTTATGTGATAAGGTCGAACAGCTTAGCAATTTAGGACAGGCTGAGGTTTTAGGCGTAGTTTGTGATGTAACAAAGGCTGAAAGCCTGCGGCATCTGGCCAAACAGGCCTATGAATATTTTAATCGCATAGATTGGCTATTCAATAATGCAGGTATTAGCGGTCATCTGGCTCCCATATGGGAATTGACCCCGGAACATATTCACAGAGTAATGGATGTTAATCTGTATGGTATAATTCATGGTATCCAGGCTTTTTTACCTTTCATGTTTAAACAATCTCATCGGGCCCACATAATAAATATGGCCAGCCTTTATGGTTTATGCAGCGGTTCGCAAATGTCTGCCTATGCAATGTCTAAACATGCCATTGTAGCTTTATCAGAATCACTGTATTTTGATCTGAAGCGTTTAGAAAAACCAGTTGATGTATCCGTAGTGTGTCCTTCATTTGCTAACACACAGTTACTTAAAAATTCTACCCCTTTACATACGGATGCATTGCATCATATGGTGGCTGAACTTGTTGCACGAAGCAGACCTGCTGAAGATGTGGCTTCTCATATTCTACGAGAGGTAGAAAATAAAACATTTTATATTCTTCCGGACAAAGAAGTGAAAGATTATTGCGAGCAGCGTACACAGGCTATCGTTAACCAAACTGAACCTTATCCACACAGCCTGGAGAAAATTATCGCTTCACTAAGTAAAAGGGCGATGGTTGATGTACAAACTGAGTAACATTGAAGTTATGTAACCTGAAGGAGCACAGGATGAGAATTTATATTATTGCCTTGTTATTGTCTTGTATAACAGCAATGGGATGGAGTGCTGAATATAAAGTATTCTGGCGTTGTGGTGATAACCATTTGGAAGCACTTGATCCTCATACCAATAATGATCGAAAGGTAAATTTATTCCTTAATTATTTTAATGAAGGAACAAAAGAGCTTGTTTCAGCACCTATTAATTTAAAAAGTTTAACTCAATTACCCGCTGATTTTAACCATCAAAATTTTTTAGCCTTAAGTGAAGGAAATCAAGTTTTTATGAATTGCATCGGACAGGTAATCTTACGTCCTCATGATATGCAAGGTACGGTAGTTTTTGATGTGCTTCGAAATGCCTATAGTTGTCCTTTTATTCCTAAAAGTTGCAATGGGTAATATTTTAATTTAAGGAACAGTCTTGACTAAGATAGCCATCATATTGAATAAAAGTGCCAAGAATGCTGCGCAGATAGATAATTATCTGACAGCCTTTAACAAAGAAAAAATCGATTATCATTGCTATCGAGTGGCACCTGAAAATTTAGAATCCCAAATTAAGCATTGTTTGACTGACTATTCACTGCTGCTGGTTGGCGGTGGCGATGGTACTATTCGCAGTGCTGCTCAATGGTGTGCGAACAGTTCTACAATTTTAGGTGTTTTGCCGCTTGGCACTATGAACCATTTTGCCAAAGAATTGCAGCTTCCATTAACAGTAAATGACTTGGTATCTGCTTTAAAACAACCAAAATTTATAAAAATTGATCTTGCTGAAGTAAATGGTAAGGTATTTATTAATAATTCTTCAATTGGATTTTACCCACGACTTGCAAAAAAAAGAGATTTTTATGCGAAACACTATCCAAAATGGATAAGCTATATACCCAGTTTTTTGGAAGCACTTCGTTATCATGAAACATTCTCTATTACGGTAAAAAGTAAAGAAGTGGACTTTTCCATCCATACCTCATTTTTTATGATTTCAAATAATTTATACTCTTATCAATTTCCGGCGACTATAAGTCGAGATAATTTTGACCAAAAAATATTAGGCATTTATTTTTTAAAGCGTGGTAAGTTAAGTTTGTCCAAAGTGATTGATCACTTATTTCGAAAAATAAATAATTTTAAAATATTGGCCTCAAAAACTCCTATTAAAATAGAGATAGAGAAAAAACCCAGGATTAATATTTCTTTAGACGGGGACACGGTTACTATGGAGACACCTTTAATTTATCGTTGTCTTCCGGATTCACTGCAATTGTTAACATTAGCATGAAAATAGCTCATATTTCAGACTTGCATTTTGGCATGCATCAACCACAAATAGTTGATGCTTTTTTGAAAGATGCCATGACATTGCAGCCTCAATTGATAATAATATCGGGTGATCTGACTCAGCGTGCAAAAAATTATCAATTTGAGCTTTTGCAATCTTTTCTTGAGGAGTTACCTGGCACTATTCTTGTTGTTCCTGGTAACCATGATGTGCCACTTTATAATGTGTTAGCGCGTTTAATCAATCCTTTTAAAGCATACAACCATTATGTGAAGGAGCAATTCAAAGCGGAGTTTGTTAACGAGGAGGTAGCAATTTTAGGTGCTAACAGTGTTAATCCTTTCAAAGTGAAAGAGGGAAGGCTTACACCAGAAGCTTTGGAAATAATTAATAACTTTTTTACAGTAGAAGGCAAGAGTCTAAATATTTTATTTTTTCATCATAATTTTGACCATATTGTGGGCCTGCACAAACCTCTGGAAAATGAGGAGCAATTTTTAAAGTATTTAAAAGAAAGCAACATAGATATTGTTTGTACAGGCCATCTTCATTATGCCAATGTAGGTTTAATCAAGAAAAATAATGGCAAGACCTGTTTGGTTTTGCATGCTGGAACATTGCTATGTAGCAGGCGAAAAGATGAGATGAACAGTTATTTTATGATGCATGTGAATGCCGAAGAATGCTCTATCGATTGGCGTGTGTTTAAAAATAATCAATTTGAGCTTCATAAAAATTATACAATGAAGCTCAGTCAAGAGGTTAAGCTGGAGTAGAGTCAACAGATTAATAAATTTATCCATATAAACTATTCACTTAGCCAATCACGAGCTGGCAGGAAATCCGTGTAAAGCTTCTCTTCAGGACTGCCTTTTTCAGGCTGCCAATTATAGTGCCAGTGTACTTCCGGAGGGAGAGACATTAAAATAGACTCTGTTCGACCCCCTGATTGCAAACCAAACAAAGTGCCACGATCATAAACAAGGTTAAATTCTACATAGCGGCCACGTCGATAGAGTTGAAATGCTTTTTCTCTTAAGCCGTACGCCATGTCTTTTCTTTTTTTAACAATAGGCTCGTAAGCTTTGATAAAATGATCACCAATACTTTTCATAAGAGCAAAACTGTTGTCAAAACCCCCTTCACTAAAATCATCAAAAAATAACCCGCCCACCCCTCTGGCCTCTTGGCGATGCTTCAGATAAAAATAGTGATCACACCAGCTTTTAAAACGGGGATAAATCTCAACTCCGAAAGGTTCGCATGCATTACGTGCTATCTGATGCCAGTGTTTGCAATCTTCAATAAATCCATAATAAGGCGTCAAATCAAATCCACCACCAAACCACCACACGGATTCGCTATTCTCCTTTTTGGCGACAAAAAAACGAACATTGGCATGAGAAGTAGGCACATAAGGATTATCAGGATGAATTACCAGTGACACCCCCAAGGCTTCAAATTTACAGCCTGCCAATTCTTCACGGTGTGCTGTGGCTGAAGCGGGAAGTCCATCTCCTGTGACATGAGAAAAATTAACCCCAGCTTTTGCAAACACTTTCCCTCCCGCAAGAACACGGGTGATTCCTCCACCGCCTTGAGGCCTAATCCAGTTATCCTCCAAAAATTGGTGGTGAGTATCCAGGTCTTCAAGCGTTTTACAAATTGTATCCTGCAAATTTAAAAGATAGGATTTAACCAAGTCGATTGCATTTGTGGGTAATTCGTTGAATTTTTTCATCATGTACTCCTGATTCGTGAGACAATCGACAATGCTGCCTCAGCGATAAACTAATTTTACTGTTTTGATAACGCTAAATACAATGATGGGCTTGTGAGATTATCAACTCCCCATACCCTAAGTTGTCAAACACAGGTTCAAGTGTGTTTTCTGCTTGCAATTTTTAAATCTATCAACGTCTGCCCATGCTTAAAGTACAGTTAGGAGCTAATTATTATTGGCATGCCATTTGCTTTATAGGAACTAATAGTACAAAGGGAGTTTTATATGGCGTTTGATTTGGATAATTATTTTGGAATTCATGCTAAGGCATTGGTGCTTCGTGAGCAGCGTGCTACGCAACTTGCGATGAACATGGCAAATGTAAATACCCCTAATTACAAAGCAAAAGACATTGATTTTAAAAATGTCCTATCGCAAGCGATGGTTGGCGCATCTCAAGAAATGACTGTTGATAAGCCTAATCATATTATTGGTCAGAATGATTTTGCGGGACAGCTTAAATATCGCAACCCCAGTCATGTAACCCTCGATGGAAATACTGTAGACAAGAATCTGGAAGCCACTGAATTTGCACGAAACGCCTTGTCTTATCAAGCCAGTTTAACTTTTCTGGATAGCAAGATTAAATCCATGATCACTGCGCTAAAAGGGGAGTAGTTATGTCTTTAAATAGTATATTTGATATTGCAGGCTCTGCGCTTGTAGCTGAAACAACTCGGTTAACGACAAGTACCAGTAATATGAGTAATGCGAATGTCGTTACAGGTGATCCAGACGATACTTATAAAGCGCAATATCCTGTTTTTAAAACCGTTCAAGATGAAGCGCAATTATGGATGGATAATCAGATTAAAGCAGGAGTGGAAGTCAGTGCTATTTATGAAAGTGAAGCTGAAGCGATTAAGCAATATGATCCTAACAATCCGCTTGCAGATGCTAAGGGATATGTCTATGCACCCAATATTAATTATGTTGCTGAAATAGCAAATATTATTTCTGCCTCTAAAGCCTATCAGATGGATCTGGAAATAGTAGGTACTTCAAAGCAATTAATACAGCGTACTTTACAACTCGGACAGTAATGAGGTAATCAACAATGACAATGAATTCAGTAAATGGAGCAAACTCTCTGATGGGTCCGACGGCACCCACACCAAAGAAAAGTTTGGGACAGAGTGATTTTTTGCGGCTTATGATTGCACAAGTACAACATCAAGATCCTTTGGAACCACAGACTAATGGTGATTTTCTTTCTCAGTTAGCCCAATTTAGTACCAACGACGGGATTACCAAAATGCAAGAATCAATTCAAAATCTGGCATCTTCTCTGCAGTCTAATCAGGCTCTTCAAGCTTCAGCATTGGTAGGACGCAAGGTATTGGTCAATAGCAATATTATAAGTCTTGGACAGGAAGATGCAGCAAAGGTAGCGGTAGATGTTCCGGCGACTGTCGATAATTTAACGGCTGCGATTTACTCTGAATCAGGCGAGTTAATTCGCACAATTCCTTTGGGGCAACGCAGTGTAGGACTTTTTGAGTTCAGCTGGGATGGACTTAATCAAAAAGGTGAAAGAGCCCCCGCTGGAAAATATACTGTTAAAGTCAATGGTGTCTATTCCGGTAAAGAAGTCGCTTTAAAAACTATGACAGCGGCTAATGTAGATAGCGTTAGCCTTGGGCAAAATGGTGAAGGCGTTAAGCTTAACGTTGCCGGTATTGGTTCAGTCTCGTTGAATGATGTCAAACAGATTACTGGATAGTCTAATTACAGGATTATAAACTATTAATAATGACAGAGTATAATCTGCCATTACCTTAAGCTGAATTTTCAGGCCTTGAGGATTACTGCAGGAGGCAATCATGGTATTTGGAACAGCACTTAGTGGTATTCAGGCAGCCAGTAAAGATTTGGATGTAATCGGCAATAATATTGCTAATGCGCCCACTATAGGATTTAAGAGTTCGCGAGCAGAATTTGCAGATGTCTATGCCACAGGAACCTATGGGGGTGGTAATAATGCTATTGGCAGTGGCGTACGTTTGTCGCGGGTGCAACAAAATTTTGGACAAGGTAATTTTTCCTTCACTAACAATAGTCTCGACCTTGCGGTTAGCGGTTCGGGCTTCTTTATTTTAAATGACCAAGGTTCAAATCTTTATACCCGAGCAGGCTCATTTGGGCTGGATAACGAGGGTTTTATTGTTAATGCCAATAACCAATATTTAACAGGACTTCTTGCTGATGCCGACGGTAATATTACCAATGTGTCAGGTAATCTACAAATTAACACAGCAAATATAAATCCTAAAGCCACTACCACAGTATCAAGCGGAGTAAATTTGTATGCCAAAAGTACACCACCTACAGTTGACTGGTCAGGAGGGGCAACACCGGCTCAAGATACTTATAATAATGCAACCTCAACAACGATATATGATAGTTTAGGGAATTCACATGTTCTGTCTATGTACTTTATTCACGCAGATGCGTCTGCTGGGGCAGGTGATCCCAATGCGGCTACACCACCTGGTACGCAAAATCAATGGTATGTTGCGTTTCAACTTGATAATCAAAATTTACCAGCGGGTGCGGGTGCTAATACGGCTACCTTATTTCGAGTGAATTTTAACAGCGATGGCACCTTTAACAGTGCTTTAGATACTGCTAATAATCCATTACCTAATAACTTGATTCCGCTTTCAATGGCATTGTCAAATGGGGCTGATCCATTAAGTTTTAATATTGATTTTTCAGATAGTACGCAATTTGGTAGTCCTTTTGCAGTGCAATCGAATGTACAGAATGGCTATACCACCGGACGCTTGGATGGCTTGGATATTGACGAAGAAGGCGTTTTATTTGGACGCTATACCAATGGGCAATCACGAGTTATGGGGCAAATACAGCTCGCTAATTTTGCCAATCCTGATGGTTTACAATCAATGGGTAATACTAATTGGGCTGAAACTTCTGCATCTGGTCAGGCCTTAGTCAGCAATCCTGGTACAGCCAGTCTAGGTTTGATTCAATCTGGTGCATTGGAAGAGTCAAATGTTGATTTAACCGGGGAACTCGTAAAATTAATTGGAGCCCAAAGAAATTTCCAGGCAAATGCGCAAACTATCCGCACTGCTGATGCAGTAACCCAAACCATTATTAATATTCGTTAATAAGCTTTACGCTTATTTCCACCTTTATGTGTGGGATTCAACGAGAAGCTGAACTTGTGTAATCAAGCCTATTTGCTTTGCAGTAGGTTGGGTTCGTTTTTCGACCCAACAAATCCCATGCGCAGGTTCCAGAAAACTATCTGGTTGTTGAATACAGCTAAAACACAACAAGTAGATATTCATTATAACCACTTCTGATCTTGCACGATTCTCCTTCGCTTTCCTTCTGACCTAGTGAAATGATACATTAAAAGAGTAAGTGCCAAAAAAGAGGTGAAGAATGGAACCTGTACTCTATAATGCCATGCATGGCTCGCAGACTAATTTTAAAAAACAAGCTGTTAGCGCTAATAATTTAGCCAATATTAATACACCAGGATTTAAAGCAGACATTGCTCAATTTGAATCAATGTATGTTTCAGGCTCGGTGGAGACAGCGGAAGCATTTGTTGTTGAGGGTGAAAATGCTACCAATTTTACTGATGGGGAATTAATAACCACAGGACGCGATCTTGATGTGGCCATTCAGGGTGGCGGTTGGTTTGCGGTGCAGGATGCTGATGGTAAAGAAGCTTACACGCGTGCAGGAGATTTTCATTTGACTGAAAACGGGATGTTGGTCACGGCCGCAAATAGACCTGTTTTAGGTGATGGTGGACCTATTTCTATTCCTCCAGCACAACGTATTGAGATAGGAAACGATGGTACTATTTCTATTGTGCCTTTAGAGGGTGCTCCGGATGCGTTAGCAGTGATAGAGCGATTGAAACTGGTAAAACCTGATCTTAAGAATTTAGTAAAGGGGCTTGATGGGTTAATGAAGCTAAGACAAGGTGGCGTTGCACCCCCTGATGCCTCTGTTATGGTGGTAAAGGGAGCGCTTGAGGGAAGTAATGTGAATGCAGTAGAAGAAATGGTTAAGTCAATTTCCACTAGCAAAGAATTTGATGCGCAAATGAAAGTGATGCAGATAGCTGATGAGAATTCACAAAAGTTGGCACAACTATTGCAATTGTGATTTAAAAGCCTAATAAAATAAGAACAAGGAACGGCTATGGAACCAGCATTATGGGTTAGTAAAACCGGGCTTGATGCACAAGATAAAAATATCGCTAACATCGCCAATAATTTGGCGAACGTCAATACTACTGGCTTTAAAAAGGGAAGGGCCGTCTTTGAAGATTTAATTTATCAGAACTTACGACAAGCGGGAGCTCAGTCTACTCAAAACACAGAAATACCTACTGGTATTAATATGGGTACAGGGGTTCACATGGTAGCTACCCAGAAAATGTTTAATCAGGGTAGCATTCAAAACACCCAAAACCCTCTGGATGTTGCTATTCAGGGGCGGGGTTTTCTAAAAGTATTGATGCCTGATGGCACAGAGGCTTTCACTCGCGATGGCACCCTGCAAAGTGATGCACAGGGGCAAATTGTTACAGCGAATGGTTATGTTATACAGCCACCCATTACAATTCCTGAGCAAACTCTAAGTCTTACGATTGGTACTGATGGTACCGTAATGGCTTTGGTAGCGGGTAACAATGTGCCTACGCAGATAGGAACTCTGGAACTAACGGACTTTATTAATCCTGCTGGTTTACAACCTATTGGCCAGAATCTCTTTTTAGAAACGGTCGCAAGCGGCCCCGCGCAAACTGATAACCCTGGTAATTCAGGATTGGGAACTTTATTACAAGGTTCATTAGAAGCTTCCAATGTAAACGTTGTTGAGGAATTGGTAAATATGATTCAGGCCCAACGAAGTTACGAAATTACTGCGAAAGGCATTCAAACTGTAGATAATATGTTGCAATACTTGACGCAAACCGTGTAATAGGGATGTGGACAATGAGGTTTCAACGATTTTTATTGGGGCTGGGAATTATTTGCCAATTAGCAGGATGTGAGGCTTTATTTCCGCCTTATCCAGGTACGCAGCCCGACTATGCACCCACTTATCCCACAGGACCTGATCCAAAGCAAACCCGTCACATTAATGGTGCCATCTATAATGCGGAAACAGCACTGCCACTTTTTGAAACGCCTCGCGCAAGACATCCAGGTGATATTGTGACTGTGGTGTTGATTGAAAAAACTGATGCTCAAAAACGAGCCATTACGCGTCAACGCAAAAATGATAAGGTAGAAATATTTAATGCTAGTTTTGCAGGTCGACCTATTGCTTTAGGGGGTGGGTATAGCATGGATTTTGATCTCGATGCCAAGCGTAAATTTGAAGGTGAAGGGCAGTCTGTACAAAATAATAAGTTGGCCGGCAGTATTTCAGTGACAGTAGCCAAAGTTCTTTCCAATGGCAATATGGTGGTTCAAGGTGAAAAATGGATTCACATCAATCAGGGTAGTGAATTTGTACGATTGTCCGGAATAATTCGACCACAGGATATTAGACCTGATAATACAATTACTTCAGACAGAATTGCCAATGCAAGAATTGCTTATGGTGGTACAGGACAGATTAACAATACCAATGCTCAAGGCTGGTTTTCACGCTTTATTTGGGGACCTCTATTTCCTGTATGATAATTATGAGGATGGTGTAAATCAATGCGTAAAGGTATCGCAGTTTTTTTATTAGGACTGACTTTCTGGCTGGCAGTAGCCGCCAGCTATGCCGAACGCATTAAAGATATTGCGACTTTGGCTGGAGTAAGAACAAACCAATTGGTGGGATACGGGCTTGTTGTCGGTCTGGATGGAACAGGTGATCGCACAGGAACGCGCTTTACAGAACAAAGTTTTACCAACATGCTGGTGCAGTTAGGGATTAATATTCCGCCCGGAACCAAGCTAAATTCAAAAAATATTGCAGCGGTAATGGTAACTGCCAATTTAAGTACTTTTATGAAAAAGGGGCAGACACTGGATGTGAATGTCTCTTCCATCGGAGACTCCAAAAGTCTGCGTGGTGGTACCTTGTTGATGACACCTTTGAAAGGCGCTGATGGTCGTGTTTATGCCATGGCCCAAGGTAACATTACGGTGGTCGCTTTAGGAGTAAGCGGTGAGGATGGCTCAAGCGTGACAATCAATGTTCCTAGTGGGGGACGCATTGCGAATGGGGCCACAGTTGAAGTCGATATTCCCAATCCCTTCTATTTTTCAAGAACCCTGACCTACAATCTACATAATCCAGATTTTACAACGGCAAAACGGATGAGTGATGCCATTAATGAGCTTATGGGGCCTGGTACGGCGCACCCCATTGATGCAGCATCTGTGGAGGTAACCGCACCCAAAACAGCCGCTCATCGTGTTGATTATGTGTCTGTACTTGAAAATATTGAATTTACACCAGGAGAGGCAGAGGCAAAAATTATTATTAATCCACGTACAGGGACGGTGGTTATTGGCCAAAAAGTGCTGGTTAAACCTTCTGCTGTGTCTCATGGCAATTTGGTAGTGACCATCAGCGAGAATCCTATTGTGAGTCAGCCTAATCCTTTTGCGACCGGTCGTACTGTGGTTGTGCCTGATACACAAATTAATGTGGAGCAAAAAAATAATCGTACTTTTCTGTTTGCTCCAGGAGCATCACTGAAAGATCTTGTTAAAGCAATAAACGCGGTTGGGGCTACTCCAGCTGATTTGGTTGCAATCCTTGAGGCTTTGAAACAAGTTGGCGCACTCAATGCAACGATAATCATTATTTAACCAGGATGGTTGATATGGCAATTGATGGCATCGCTGTAGGTGATTTTAAGAATTTGCAACATCTAAAACAACAGGCTCAGACCGATGAGCAAAAGGCGTTGCCTGCAGTCGCCAAGCAATTTGAGGCAATTTTTTTACAAGCCATGCTTAAGAGTATGCGAATGGGAGGACAATATTTTCTGGATGATTCCAGTCCTTTTAAAAGCGATACGGCCTCTACCTTTCAAGACATGCTTGATGGACAGTATGCCAGCAATATTGCCAATGGTCAGGGTATAGGTCTGGCTTCAATTCTTGAAAAACAGTTAGGGCAGGTGGCTCAAACTCCTACTGACAAGACTGCAAAATCGGTTGAGCAATCACTGTTAGCATCGCGTATTACTTCATTAGACAATCATGCGGGGCGGGAAAATAATCCAAAAACAGCGGCGACTATTGATGAATTTGTAAAATCCATTTGGCCTTATGCCCGACAAGCGGCTAACTTGTTAGGGCTTGATCCCAAAATTCTAATGGCGCAAGCAGCGTTAGAAACTGGCTGGGGACAGTTTGTAACGCGAGACAGTGATGGTAGTAGCAGTAATAATTTATTTAATATTAAAGCAACATCTTCTTCTGAAGATAAGGTTGAGACTAAAACAACGGAATATATTGCCGATACACCTATTAAGATGAACGCCAGTTTTCGGAAATATCCGTCGATTGCACATAGTTTTAATGATTATGTGGCATTAATTCAAGGCAATAGTCGCTATGAGGCTGCTTTGGCAAATACTAATGATGCTCAGCGCTATGTCGATGAATTACACCGAGCAGGTTATGCTACTGATCCTAACTATGCTTCTAAGATAATGGCAATTTATCATGGAGATGAGTTACAGCAAGCACTAGAGCGAAATGGCTTTTCAATGGAATAACGCTTGGATTGAATTGGAAGGGAGTATGAAGCATGTCAGGGATTTTAAATATTGCGGCATCAAGTCTTAGTGCATTCCAACGCGCACTGGAAGTTGTAGGCAATAATATTGCCAATGTAAATACCCGAGGTTATTCAAGACAAACCACTCAATTTACTCCAACTCCTTCCCATCGTTATGCAGGCTCTTTTATTGGAACCGGTGTGACAGTTTCTGGAATTAAACGTAATAATGACCAGTTTGCCACCCGCCAGATTAGAGAAACGCTGACTACTAAAACAGAGTACGACACATTTTATCAGCAAGCCTTGCAAATTGATAAGCTTTTATCTCAGGAAGGAACGAGCATTTCAGCAAGTTTGCAACAATTTTTTAATGCTCTGGCACAGTTAAATGAAGCACCTGATAGTATTGCCTCACGTGGTGTGGCATTGAAACAGAGTGAACTGTTAGTTGATCAGTTTAATTCTTTGCAATACCGTCTGGATGAGTATCAGCAAAACAACACCCTACAAATAAAAGAGGCTATTGACAACATTAATCAAATTACCGCGAACATCGCTGAAGTCAATCGACAGATAAGCGGTATGCGTGACTCTCCAGAGTTACTCGATAAACGGGATGAGCTGTTACGGGAATTATCTCAATATGTCGCGGTCACTGTTATTGATCAGGGTGATACTGGAATTAGTGTCGCTATCGGCAGCGGTGAAATGCTCGTAATGGGAACGGAGCATCGCGAACTTGCCATTGCCTTAAACACCACAGGTCAATTTGGGACAAAGATTACTATAGACAATGGTGCAGGACAAACAGAAGTAACCCAGAATTTACATTCAGGAATGCTTGGAGGATTTTTAAATTTTGAGGAAGAGATTATTGGTCAAGCCAGTCAATTATTGGGGCAAATGGCAATGGGTCTTGCTGCACGATTTAATGCTCAGCATCGTTTGGGCATGGATATGAATAGTCAGCTCGGTAAAGATTTCTTTACCGACTTTAATTCGCTATCCTTGCAACTGGCGCGATCAGTGCCTTCTTCTAATAACTCAGGCTCTGCTGTTTTGTCCGTTACTATATCAGATGTTGCACAAACGAAGCTAAGTGATTATGAGCTATTAGTCACTAATACTGCTACTAATGAGATAAGACTAATTCGTAAATCAGATGGTCAATCAACGACACTAAATTGGACAGATACACCACCAACCCCTCCAGCAGGACAAATTGTTATCGATGGAATGACCATTACTGTTGATAACATGAGTAATTTAAACAATGATGATCGGTTTGCGCTTACACCTACTCGTGGCGCTGCACGCGATCTTAAATTGGCTCTTAACGATGTGCGCGAAATTGCTTTCGCTTCTCCCGTACGTATACAAACTTCTTTGACAAATACAGGCAATGGCCGTATTGCTTTAGGAGAAATAGTTAATACCACAATGGTTGATAAAGAATTTCGCATTGACTTTATTTCAGATACTCAATACAACCTGGTTGATGTGACCGATGGTGTCACGACGGGTCCTTTTGTCTTTACACCGAATACTGACAATGTCGTTCTCATTCCTGATGCGGTTACACCTTCTTATTCCATTGTGCTGTCTGGATTTCCAAAATCAGGCGACAGCTTTTCTTCCTCCTACAACAGTGGTGGGATAGGGGACAATAGAAATGGTTTACAATTAAATGCGCTGCAACGGGATAAAATATTTGAAGGGAATACTGAAAGTTTATTTGATAGATATTCTAATTTAATTGCACAAGTAGGTGGTAAGACCTATCAGGCTAAACTTCGCAGCGATGCTGCCGATATATTACATCAACAAGCTGAAGAGTTTCGCGAGAGTAAAAGTGGGGTTAATTTAGATGAAGAAGCTATTAATTTATTACGTTTTCAACAGGCTTACCAGGCAGCAAGTCAGGTTATGGCCATTTCAGGTCAGATGATGGATATATTATTTGCCGTGATGAGGTGATTATGCGCATTTCAACCAATCAAATTTTTATGCGAGGCCTCAATAATATGCTGGCCCAACAAGTTGAAACGTTAAAATTGCAGCAACAAATGTCTTCGCAAAAGAAATTGCAATCCCCTTCAGATGATCCTATCACTGCTGCAAAAATCGATTTGATGAAGCAACGTATAAATAGCACGGAGCGGCTGCAAAAGAACCGTGATGCGGCTTTGAGTGCTTTAAGTCATGAAGAAAGTACGCTTAGTAATGTTGTTAATGTGCTTCAACGTGTTCGTGAGATTCAGGTTCAGGCTGGAAATACATCATTGTCAGAGGCTGATCGCAAGGCTTTAGGTGAGGAAGCACATAGCTTACTAGGACAGTTACAGGGCTTGGCTAATACTCAGGATAGTAATGGTTATTTTTTATTTAGTGGTGGAAAAACTGCTACGCAAGCAATCACCCGAGATGTCAATGGCCAATTTATTTATAACGGTGATGAAACGCAGCGGTTTCAGGCTATTAGCGGTGGATTGAATGTTGCTGTTAATGATAATGGTTCTGATTTGTTTATGCGTATTTTGAATGGAAACGGTTATTTCACCGTAAGCCAAACAGCAACACCCAATACAGGCAGTGCTGCTGTGAATTCAGGAACAGTGGTTGATGTTGCTGCGTATGTTCCAGACGACTATACGATGCAATTTGTTTTAAATTCCGCCAATGAGTTAGTGGTTATGGTTAGCGGAGTGAATAGTGGTTCAGTGATTCCACCAAGCGGTGTTCCTGATGATGCCCCTCTTTATCAGGAAGGTGCTACAGTGACATTTAACGGCATTCAGATAACGGTTACTGGAAAACCCGATGTTGGAGATGCGTTTAGTATTCAACCGTCCCAAAATGAATCCGTTTTTTCAACCGTGGACAGAATGGTTATTAACCTGAATCGCTCATTTTTAACCGCAGCTGATAAAGCAGTGGTAGAGACAGAAAATCATCAACTTCTTGATCAACTGGATGCTGCTCTTGATAACATTCTGGCTTTTCAGGCACAGGTAGGCGCTCGCTTGAACCAATTAGACATTGCAGAGCAAGTCAATGGTGATGTTTTGCAAACAAGCCAGGAAACATTGTCTTCGCTTGAAGATATTAATCTTGCTGAAGTTGCAGTGAAACTCGAGCTTCAACAAGTTTATTTACAGGCCGCCCAGCAAACTTTCGCAAAAATTCAAGGTTTGAGTTTATTTGACTATATTTAGTAATGTCTTCTACCGCGAGCTATCATACCAGATCTTAATAAATACTCTGAAAAAGATTTGTTATTTTCTAACGATAACGCTAGACTTGCTAACGATAAGTCCCGGTGGCACAGCTGGATAGCGCAGCCCCCTCCTAAGGGGCAGGTCGGAGGTTCGAATCCTCTCCGGGACGCCAATGGTACCTGGGGTTCATTCCGAAGACATCGGTTACAAATTATACCGGAGACATAGGTAACACTTTAGGCCCAAAAGGATTGGGTAAAGGTTCCAATTTACATTAGGTGAGTATAGGGTTACTAATCGTGTCACTTGATCATTTGCTATGGCAGTTACCGCATATACACGGCTTTTAAGGGTGGTATTGTTTCTTACATTTTTTGAACCAGGTCGGAGCAATGTGCGCGCCAACCTGGTACAGTTGCTATAATAACGGGGAAGCAAACGCTTGAGTCAGTTGCGTTAAAATTTCAGGTTGACGTGCGCCATAACTGATAATGAAAAATTTGTTGCGAGCGGGAATTAAAGGAGAAGTCTGTAGGGATGCGATCTCTTTTTTTAAAGTTTCTATTTTCGCAGTTTGATTTGTCCCTGTATCGAGACCGTCAGTGAATAATCAAATATTATTATGTTGAGTGGATTCCTTCAGTCTCTCTAATTGTTCTAGAGCGGTTGTAAAAAGGTTGGTCATTCCATCAGCCTTTAAGCAATATACTTCCATACATAGTTCATCAAAATCCTCTTTTCGATAACTACCAACCTTTTTTGTATTATCAACAAATTGGGTAATATTAATAATGGCATTAGGCTGAAATTGAAACAAGGCCTCAGCAAATTTTATTACACTCTTTCGCACTGTAGGCAAACGCTCTTCTTCTTCCATACTGCTGCTAGTATCCAATATAAAATAATACGTCGGTGGTGTCAGAGCATTGGGAACAAAAAAGTATGGAGTTACTTCTACCGTGTCGTTATTTAGCTTTTTTTCGGCATAGAAAACTTTTTTATTTTCAAACAAATCTGAATGAGCCAATAATAAAGGGGATGTTCCATCAATAAAAATAAGTTCTTGCTTGTGATCCTTTAGAAACTCTTTAATATTAAATTTTATTTTCTCCGCTTCAATATAGTTCAGAGAACCAAATAAGGGCGCATAGGCAGGAGATGGAAGTTGAATTTCGATATACTCTTGTTCATCATCCATTATGTAATCAGTCCTGTCATTTGCAAAACATTAAACACGGCTAGACAAGAGCTTTGGTGAGTTTCGACCATTGCGCTATCAGCACAAGTACTCTTGCGAATACTATCAGCAATTAATTCGGCAAGCGTTGTCGGTGTGATGAGAGGTTTTACTGAATTTTTTTCTAAAAAAGTACTTGCAGATTTTTTGCCAGACTCTCAGTTTCTTTGGTGGTTGGTGCCTTAAAACAACGCGTTCATCCATGCAATTTATTTGAGTGTTGTCTAAGTTAAGGCTCATCGCCTGCAATAGTTCAATCATATTCTTTGTACGTAAGGCATTATTTGCAAGATGCTTCATAAAGCTCCTCTTTTGTTAAAATAACTTCAAATTAGCGCAGCGCAGGATAATACTCATACAGAGATAAAAAATATAGAATGGTGATCTTTAGTGGTAACAGGTTTAAATTTTATCCGATTTTTGTAAATACTTTGGAATACATACGATGCATTTATAATTGAGCAACTAGCCTTACTTTGGACGATTTATAAACACAATTCCAACTATTAACCTTATATGATGTTTGACAAGGTATGCACAGATTTATCCACAGATTTTGTGGATAAAATGGTTGAAGCATTTTTCTTCTATAAATAATAAAAATCCTTGTCAGCAAAGGATTTTAGTGAGTATCTAAAGGAAGAATCGGTAAGTTAAAGGGAAAGATTAAAATAAATATCCACAAGATGTGGTGAGAATGAAAAACAGAACTATGAATAGACATACTAACAAATAAATTCTAAAAAAACAGTCTTGACGTTCATGTATTTTTAGAAAATTATTTTTCTCTCAAGCAATCTAATCTAAAAAAGAACCTTTTGATTTATGCAAAACTTGCTCTGCTCGAAATGAATACCTATTAAAGGCTTAGTTTCACTATGTCGTAAGGTGTCGGATAAGTTAACGTGACGTTTTAGACTATTTTTTAATTTTCAAAGGCAGGTTTTGTTAAGTTCAAAGGCAGGTTTTGTTAAGTTCAATCGTCAATTGGTTAAATATTGTTCGATAAATTTAATTTTATCTTAATAATTCCATAATACAATTGTATGAATTTTTATCTATGGAACTATTTATGAAAAAATCACAATCAACGAGCCCTAGTCAGGAAGATATTTCAGCAGCTGTTAAAACAGGAATGAGTTCTTTAATGAGTTTGTGTGATGCTGGAGAGATACCTTGGGGTATTCTTTACCACTCCCATTACCGTGATGTCGCTCGTGAGATTGCTGAGCGTTTAGTGATAGAGAATACTTTTGTTGATGTGCTTTTCAGACGTTCTTCAGTGAAGGGACATCTGGCTGTCACTACATTGAACAATGAGAAAGAGCCGATTCATTTTCTTTTATCGAATGAAGAGCTTAATGAGAGAGCAGCGAGTTGTAGATACTACCAGGTAAATATGGGGAATGTCCTTGTAGAATTAACTCATATCTATCTCTCAGGGCGTACGGACAATAAATATCAGGACTTTATTTTGCAGGGAATAGATCAACGAGTCGAAGCCATTAAAGAAGATGTCCGCCAGCGACAGAAAAAATTAGTAGAGGCATTTATTGTTAAAGATGAGGATGAAAATGACTCTTATGGGGATGAAGTAATTGTCTCTAAGTTAAATTAAACTATTCGAGCTTCCATTAAAAGGGCATTATCTTGCCCTTTTGCAGTTTGCTTAAGACATGTCAAGGGCACCAAGACCAAATGTGAGATAATTAGCAGAAAGCTCCTCATTTTTTACTCTGGAGTGCCTCATTACATGTCTTTCAGAAGACCAGAGTTTGACCCTCAATAAAAGAGTGTACTAGGAAGAGAAGCAGACAATACAAAAGCCTGTTTCTTATTCTACATGAATGTGTAATTTTTATTTGAGAAGAAGGACTTGTCTTGATATAGTAAGCACGGAAAAACACATGTGGATGTGAAGACAATGATACGGACGTTTGTTACAGTTTTACTACTGTTTTATTCCTTATTTTCAGTTGCACAACCTGTAGTGCAAGCAATAAAAGACATTGATGTTTCCTCAATACCGATGGACAGTCCGCGCCTTATTCAGGCCAAACAGTATCGTATTGTTGAGATTGATGTTAATCATCTGTATGCCGAATTAGAACATGCTCCTCACCGAGACAGCTTGTATACAGGCACTCCTCTTTTAATTGAATTACCTCATCCCGATGGAACAAATCATCAATATAAAGTATTAGAAAATAGTACTATGGCACCTGAATTGGCTGCCAGGTTTCCAGAAATTAAAACTTATGATGCTTACGGAGTAGGTGAACAAAAAGAGTTTGTAAAATTTGATATTACACCTCATGGATTTCATGCCATGATCATGGCTCCTGGTCATACTATTTTTATTGATCCGTTAGAGAAGGATAATACGCAATATTATATGGTGTATTATCAAAAACATTTTACTACTTCAAAAACATTTAAATGTGGTGTTTCCGGGCAAAGTCAGCCACTAAAGGAGGTTGGTCATTTTAAACAGTTTGTTAACTTTGCCTCCTGCGAATTAAGAAAATATCGACTTGCCATGGCAGCTACTGCAGAATATACGGCTTTTCATGGAGGTACTGTTCCTATGGCCCTTGCAGCGATAGTGACAACAGTGAATCGTGTAAACGGTATTTATGAGCGCGATATAGCAATAACTATGCAGTTGATTGCGAATGAAAGTGCCATTATTTATACCAATCCCTCTACAGATCCTTATACCCATGGAAATCCAGAGGCTTTAATCGAAGAGAATCAAACTAATCTTGATAATGTTATTGGCTCTGCCAATTATGACATTGGTCATGTTGTTGATTCAGCCGGCAGTGGTTTAGCCAGCGTTGGCTGCGTGTGTGATGCGACTGAAAAAGCCAAAGGCGCGACCGGGCAACCTCGTCCGGTAGGGGATCCCTTTGATGTGGATTATGTAGCGCATGAAATAGGACATCAATTTGGTGCGAATCACGTGCAAAATAACGATTGCCAACGAAATGATGCAACAGCAGTAGAACCAGGCAGTGGCAGCACTATTATGGGGTATGCCGGAATTTGTGCTCCAAATGTGCAAGCGCACTCAGATGCGTATTTTAATGGAATAAATTTGCAGGAAATAGGTATCTTTATTTCTGGATCTTCTCATACTTGTCCTATTAAAACTGCTATTCCATCAGCTCCTAAAATAACGGCTACAAGCGAAGTTATTCATATACCGGTCAGCACCCCATTTATATTAACTGCTTCGGCCACTAATTCTGCAGGAAGCGTATTGACTTATGCCTGGGAGCAAATGAATAATGAAGTGTCTATTCAGCCACCTGTGAGCACTGCAAAAGGTGGTCCCAACTTTAGAAGCTTTAGTCCGACGGTACTTCCTTCACGTTTTCTACCTAATCTAAAGGCTCTTGCAAACAATGGTCCCTTTACCTGGGAAGTATTACCTTCTGTATCGCGAATTTTAAAATTTAGAGTCACTGTAAGGGCAAATACTACGCCTGGCTCTTGTAATGCTTATAAAAATGTCACGGTAGTAACCGACAGTAAATCGGGCCCCTTTGTAATGAGGTATCCTTCTGCTAGCGGAATAACATGGCCAGCGGGTGTTTCAATGCCTGTAACTTGGAATGTGGCTAATACAAATCTTGCACCTATTAGTGCTCATTCAGTAGATATTCTTTTATCGACAGATGGAGGCCTAACTTATCCTCACATTCTTTTGCGTGGTGTGCCTAATACAGGCGTAGCAAATGTTATCGTGCCAAATTTATCGACCTCGAAAGCACGAATTATGGTGCGTTCCTCAAGTGGCACCTTCTTTACAATCTCTGCAAAAAATTTTTCAATTATTAACCACTTATTCCTGACTCAAGCAGCTCGCAATCCTATGAATTTGAGAGAAGCCTTCCTAAACTATACAGGGTTAGATAAACAATTTGTCACTAATTACCTTCTTAACGGTTTGTCTGGTGTGTCATTGGTCTTGGATGAGGCTCATCAACGCTTCATCGTGAGAAATATTACCACCCCTCGTAAAGTCGATATTTCTATCACTTTGGTGAGACAAGGTGGTGGTGTAAATGAAACCTCCAATGTCATCACCATCCCCAGTATTTTATGAGGTTAAATATGAATAACTATGCAGCCCTAATCGTTGGTTTAAGTAGCTTGTCTTTTAATGCCGAGGCCAGTTGGTATGGTGGTGTTAATCTTGGCGTTAATGCGGTTAATATCGAAAAGAAAATCACCTATCCTCTCGGGGATCCCATTGTTACTTCCCAAAATTTTGACAGTGGCTATACCAATTTTCATGGGCAATTGACAGCAGGTTATGACGTTTTATTGACTGAGTTATTGGGCTTAAGTGTTGAGGGGAATGCCGATTTATTTACTGGGAAAGCGGAACATACTATTGCTAACTGGTTTTTTTCTAACGCTGTGCAAGCCGAAGAAAAGCTGAAATATGGTTTTAGTGTATTTGCATTACCTGAATATCATTACAGTAAAAACATGTACTTTTATGCAGGCCCAGGAGTTTCAAGAAGCAGGTTTGAAATTCAATCTGGCAACACCGCTGGCAATGTGGGAGTTACTGGAAATTATGATAAATGGCTCACTGGTTGGGGACTAAAAGCAGGAGTTGCCACGCTACTGACTCCCAATGCTGAAATTCTGTTGACTTACCAGTTTACCCAGTACGAAAAAATTACCTGGACAAATATTGAACCACTTTCGGGTGAGTTGTTAAGTGGGCGTTACAAACCTCAGGTGAACTTATTTATGGTAGGCTTAAAAGTGAGGATGCCGGAATTGCAAAAGACTCAAGAGAAATAGGGTGTGTGGCTTTGCATCCTGGAGTAGGGGAAGTCTCAAAGTTAGCTGCTAACATTATGTTATCGCAAATACACCAGTCATGTAGCTACATGAGCTAAGAGTCTTTTTTCTTGCTGGATAATTTTTTGTGCAGTACAGGTATTCGACTTAATGCATATCGTGCAGCTTTGGTTAAAACCTGGGTGCGAGTCCCATTAAAGTGTTTTGTTTCAGTATACACTATTAATTTTTTTGATTGCTTAAATCCCCAACCAAAACATACTGTCCCTTTGGGAATGCCATCAATGGATTCTGGGCCGGCAACACCTGTAGTGGCTACCACCACATTGGCAGTACTATCTTTTAAAGCTCCCTCAACCATTTCACGAGCAACTTCTTCGCTGGTGAGAGTAAAACAATCAATGGTTTGTTGTTTTACCCCTAGTAATCTCTTTTTAGCCTCGACAGAATAAACCACATAACCTGCATCAAGGCATTCGCCGCTTCCTGAGATTTTAGCTAACAAATGAATAATTCTTCCTGCAGTGCAAGATTCAGCAGTTGTTAAAATTAATTCCTGTGCTTTTAGAAAAGCTAAGATATCGCTCACTTTTTTCATGTTAAATCTCTGTGACCTCAAAGAACTCAAGATAGAGAAAAATAATTGCTGATATTGTCATAAGTAGCAATGTAGTAATTCCCAAAATATTTGACCAGTTACCGTTCGTAAATTTGCCCATAATTTTTTTATTATTTGCAATCAGTAAAATAAGAAAAATTAATACGGGTGCACTGATTCCATATAATACCGCTGTATATATGAGTGCTTTTATAGGATTTAATTTTGTAAAATTGATTAAAAGACCAATGAGCAAGGAAGCTACAATTATGCTATAAAAGCGTTTGGCTTTAAAAAAGGGTTTGTCTAAGTCACCTTTCCAATCAAATGATGTTGACAAAATATAGGAAACGCAGCCTGCCAGTACTGGAATTGCAAGAAAACCGGTGCCAATGACTCCCGCTGCAAATAACACATAGGAAAGTTCGCCGGCCAATGGCTTTAGTGCACTGGCAGCTTGTTCCACCGATTCAATTTGCTGTATTCCATGTGGAAATAAAACAGTACCTGTGGTTAGAATAATAAAATACATTACCAGATTAGAACTTAGCATCCCAAAGCCTACGTCTTTATTCATATCCTTAATATGATGTCTTTCCACTAAAACATTCTTGGCTTGGTGATCCGTTGCTTCCATAGTGGCTTGCCAAAAAAAAAGATAAGGTGAAATGGTTGTTCCCAGTATAGCTACTAATATTAGAAGGTACTCTTTATTAAATTGAATGGTCGGAATGAAGGTATGTTTTAGTACCTCCAACCAATTGGGGGAGACAATAAAAGGAATAATTATATAAAGCAATAATGAAAAACAAAGATATTTTAAAGTGGCCACTATCTTGTCATAAGAGAGAAAAATGATGGCTAGTATTAGCATGAATGTAAAAATAATTGAAAAGACAGAAGAAGGAATGAAAGGAAATATTAGATTTGCCACGGCACCCATACCGGCAATATTAGCCCCGATATTTAAGATAATGGCTGGGACACTTAATAACAGCAAAAAAAATAATAATGGTTTTGGATAATGTTTTTTTATATTGGCAGTAAGTCCTGCAGAGGTCACCATTCCTACTCTTGCGCACATTTCCTGAATTGAAACCATTAGTGGAAAGGTAATAAGAGCGGTCCATAAGGTCGTCAGGCCAAATTGGGCACCAGCTTGTGAATAGGTCGCTATTCCTGACGGGTCATCATCACTTGCTCCAGTGATAAGGCCAGGACCAAGTTTCTTAAAGAAACCAATCACTCCTGCTTTACGTTCCCTCGTCATTGTTTTTTTCAATTGTTGTATACTCCCTTTTAACCCTATTTTAATCTAATTTTTTAACCAATATAACAGTAGTTCATCTTCATCTAAAGCCTGAGTCTGTTACCTGACGTCATCTTTCGGGACAGATAATTTTAGGCAATTCGGAGGCAATTCGCTGCCTGCACCTGTTAATGTTTTTTTAATAATCAAAACGTATAATAAATATATCGCATAATTTTTTGATTTTTATTATGTCTAATTACGGTCTAGCTGAAATCAATAATCTTAGTGATGCTAAAAATGCTTGGGAATCATTTTTTGGCCGTTTTTTCTCGCCAGAACTCTCCAAAGGTGTTAACGTGGAGTTTGATCCCGATTTACGTGAATTTATCCCTAGAAAAAATCCAGATGCCAAGAATAAAAGAGCTGATTTAACAGAAGAAAGAACACTTCATTCCGATGATTTTGATGATTTTTTAAATGGTGATGTAGTTAAGATTCCTGATCATTTTAAACTTACTCAAGAAGGTTTGGAGCAGGTTTATCAAGCGATTCAACGCGGTAATTTTGAGGATGCTGCATTAACTAGGGAAGATCATACCTTTTATGCGCTTTGGTTATTTAAGCAAAACAGAATTACTCGTCAGCAAATGGCCACTCTACTGGCAAGAGACCAAATACCCAGGGAATACCCGCTCGTAAAAACTTTTAAAATTTTGGACGATAACGGTGAATTTACTAAAGAGGCAGTGAAATTATGGCTTCCGGTGATAAAAAGCGATGCGTTTGGCGGAAAGTTTACTGACTGGCATCTGGAGCGATTGCGCTTGTTAATTCAAGCTGCACCCAAATCGGAGCAAATTTTTTATCTTTCGGAGCCTAATCCCAATATTATCTCCTCACAGAAACGTGAGCTGGGAAATGCTTTGCAAATTAATCACTCCTGGCACAGAACTCTTTATCAAGGAAAGCTTTATGATCTTCATATGTCCTTTGGGGTACTTGAGGGAATACAAATAGCAACCAGTGGTATTAGTGGTGCTGCGGCCAGTCGTGCAAAATTAGGTAAGGTGGGGATTGATGCGGTCAAAGAAGGCGTTGAATTTTATTACAGACCCACTGCTATTAGTATGAGAAACAGCGGCATTGAGGCCACTACAAAGGGTATTCATGGTTATGCGGAAAGTCTAATGCCTGCTGTTTCGGCTCATGATGTTTTTCACTCAAGGTTGCATAACACGATTAAACCTGAATTTCATATGATGCTAAATCATATGCATCAAATCATTCACCAACATACCAACCAAAAATGGTCAAAAACAATGTGGGAATTGGTGGATAGGGAGTTTCATGCCTTTCAATACCAAAGCATCAATTTGGATTCCCCCAAGGAAGCTGCCAGACATTTTCTGCGTATGCTCACAGGGGGTAACGCAATATTTTTATTTCATAATAATGTAGACTCCGCATTAAGCGATGATGGATTCGCCATAGTTTTAAATATGGTTAATGAGAGCGAGATTTGGAAAAAACTTTATAAGATAGATATCGAGTTTTTAGGAGATCCTTATAAAGCACAAATACGAAAAGTTAAACATTTTAAAGAGGTGATTGGGAATGCATCCCTACGTCCTGAAATATTAACGCTGAAGTATCGATTTTTTTCCGTTCTGACTGTCAAAGAATTTAATCTAGTGAATCGAGTGATTGATTCTTTAGGTGAGCAGCTCGTCAATAGCGCGGACCAAAAATTAGTATTTGGTAAATATGCTATAGATAAGATTAAAAATTTAACCACACTTAAATTTAAAACGATTGACAAAGACATTGTAGTTAATGAACGTTCGGTAAGACAGCTCATTCCTATTCTTGCTAATAGACAGTTGGCCTCTAAATTGGGTGTTAGTGATCAACAAGAAGTAGAAAAAGAAGTAACAGTTGCCTCTAAAAAATTCATAAGCACCTACCAACAGGGGACTTTGGATAATAACGCGCTTAATGAATCGATTAATAGGTTACCATCAATAGCAGCAAAGTTAGATTTTCTTGAAGCCTGTTATGAAAAAATAATCCGCTCAACGGGATATAGTCGCAGACATGCTGTGGCGGACCATCTTTTTGCGTTCTTTAAAAACCCGTTAACCACGTCCCAGCGAGAACACATTAATTTATTAAAAGCAAAATTTAATGAAGTGGTTAGTGAGTATATGAGGGAAAGCAATCTGTCCGAAGAAGAGAAAGAAGAATTGCAATGGTGCTTACAAAATAAAGGTTCAAATTTGGCGCGTTGCAAAACGGACCGCTTTTATCTGCACTTCGATTCGACTGTTCCTTCTTCAAGTGGCGGAGTAAAACCTCTCTAAAGATACATCGTAATTACCGCGTAATTAAGTACGATGCAGGCAACAATGGGATAGCTTATGGGTAAGATTTAGATGCTTTTACTCTGTTTTTGGGATGAAGCTTTAATTACGTCTTTATAGTGAATCAATACCAGAGGTTTCAGCGGTTTTCATTTAGTGCTTAATGTTTTAAATTATGGTCTTTTAACCAGTATAGCAGTAGTTCATCTTCATCTAATACCTTAATATGGGATTGATTTTTGGAGGTCCATTGATGCAATAATCCACGTTCCCACCAGTGTACTATTTGAGGATGAACATAATTTTTTCGACATACAGCGGGCGTATGCCCCAATAGTGTGGCAACTTCTTTAAGAACCGTATTAAGTAATTTTGCAGAAGGCTTTTTCGTTTCTCTAACTGAATTGACTAAATGACACAATGTTTCGCGACAGGCAATCCAGGTTCGAAAATCTTTGGCTGTAAAGGGTTGTTTTGTTAACGATTGTAGATAACCATTAATATCCTGTGAGGTTATTACTTTAAGATGATTATTTTCATCACGATATTTAAATACTTCATAACCAGGTATTTCTTCGCATTTTTTAAGCACCTTAACGATTTTTTTATCCTTTAAGTCAATATGCCACAAGGTTGAGTTCTTACCTTCGTACTCTAAAGACACTTGATTCTTCGAAATGGATAAATGTTTTTTACGCAACGTTGTTAGACCATAAGATTTATTTTCTTTGGCATAGACAGGATTTCCAATACGCATGCATGATTTATCCAGTAAATAAAGGATAGCGCAAATAATCTGCGTTTTATCCAGTGATGCAGGTTTGTTAAGCATTTGGTTAATGTGCTGTCGAATAGCTGGAAGTGTTTTCCCGAATGCCTGCATCCTATGAAATTTTTGCTGCTGGCGAATTTCTTGCCAAAGAGGATGATAACGGTATTGTTTTCGATTTTTATCATCTCGTGCGGTTGCTTGAATGTGACCATTGGCAAAAGGACAAATCCATACATCGTGATAAGCGGGAGGGATTGCTAAAGCTCGTATACGTTCTAACTCTTTTTGCTGGGTCACTCGTTCTCCATTAGGGTAATAATAACTGAATCCTTTACCGGAGCGTTTACGGGAGATACCGGGAAGGGAGTCATTGACGTAGCGTAAAGAAGCTTCTCTTGCAATTCTTTCACATTCTTCCGCTGAATATAGGGATATGTCCATCGAATAACTCGTTTCATGCACCACAATTATTTTTTGTAACCAATAAATCCACCGATGCAACTGGATAAAGCGCCCAGGAAAAATAAAATAAAAGTCAACATTGCATTAAGCGTCAGCACTTTTTTTGTGGTTTCAATATTGAAACTCAATGGGGAGCTTTTGGTAATATGGGCTATTGTTTCTGTTAGCATGGGGGCGCTGTGCGTTAATTTAACACTCACCAGATTAGAGGTGAAATTGGAATGAAAAGCTAAAAATTGAATCATGTTGGTAATAATAAGGACTGTGATAATCAGCAATAGTGACCAAGCCAAAAAGCCATAAAAAGCACCCCAGAGTCTTCCTTGAAGCATGGGAGGTGAAAGTTTACCCGCAAACCAACCAGTGAAGAACATGGCAATAATTGATGAGATACAAAAGCAAATGAACCCGGCAAAAGAAAGGCTAGTTTTTCCTTGCAAATCAATAGAGAAGCTTGAAATTCCCAAGCCGAGTGAGAATAGATTTAATAAAAAATTCAATCCAACACCGATGATTGCCGCTGAAAAGATAGCCGTCCATGAAAGGTAGGGGTAGCATTCGCCTTTATTCTCCATGCTTTGACCTAAAAATAATAAAAAGTAAATACAATTAAAAGAATAAAGCCAATGATGGCAATAGAACCATGGCCTATGGCTAATAATTTAGGAATTTCTTTACCGGTGATATCTCGATAAAAGAGATACAATCCACCTAAGGCAGCTAAAATAAACACTATAAGACTGGCTGTAGGAGTTTGGTAAAGTAGTGAGTAAATAATTAGCAACACAAGACCAAGGCTGGCGGTACTACCATGAATAATGGCGACTCCCTTTGGAGTATGTTTCTCCGTTAACACATACGTTAAGAGATATAGGCCCAAAATTGCAGCCAGACTAAAAAAAATGATCGCCAAAATTAATAACATACCACCTCCTTGTAATTATGTTCCAGGGAGCTCTTTTTTCTCCAGGTTGTAAGTTGCAGGACCCTCAAGTACTTCGCCATTGGGTGAAAAACGGCTGCCATGGCATGGACAATCCCATGTTTGTTCGGCATTATTCCAGTTTACAATACACTTCATATGGGTACAGACTGCAGAAACAATTTGTAATTTATTCAATTCATCTCTTGATACAGCCCATTTTTCACCGTCAATGTCGACAACTTTCCCTTCCCCTATTGGTAAAGCTGCAAAATTATCTGTAGTGCCTAAAGGGAGATCTTTGGCATATTGTGCTAGTACATTTAAGTTTTCTTTAGTAATAAAACCTATTGATGAAAGGGGAGTAAAACGGTTTGCATAATAGATTTCAGCAAAAGGATTGGTTTTATTTAAAATTAAATCAGCAATAAGAAGACCGGCTAAAGTCCCATAAGTCAATCCATCCGCAAAATAACCTGTAGCCATGTAAATTTTTTTAGTCATTCGATTGGCAAGTCCAATATAGGGAATTTTATCGGCAGATTGAAAATGTTGAGCAGACCAGCGAAAGGCTATTTCTAACCCTGTAAAATATTGCTCCAGAAAACCCTCTAGTTCTGCAAAATGTTTCTTCATATCCTTACCTTGTCCAGTTTTATGATGGCTGCCGGATAAAAGAAGAATTTCAGGATGAGATTTCGTTAAGGCATGTGTACTTAAAATGTGTGAGGGCGTCTCAAATTCCCATAAGTGTCCTTCGGGATAATTATCCTTTGTCAGATAAGCTCCCACCACATAACTACGATAAGGGGCAGTGAACATTTGAGCTGGGTTAATATCTAACGGGGTATGTGTTGCCATGAAAATAGAGTTGGCGTGAACCTCCGCCTGTTTGGTAAATACCAGGCACTTTTCCGTTTCTTTAACCGCAGTAGCTCTCGTGTTCTCAAAGACAAGACATCCTTTATCAGCCAACGCGGCTGCAAGTGATCTCACATACTGCAGAGGATTAAAACGGGCTTGATTTGGCATTACTGCAGCTTTTCTAAATTTTAAATCAAAGGGTAGGCTGGAGGTGTAATCTATTTCCACCCCTATTTGCTTTAGTGTCTCGACTTCTTTCTGCAATAACTGCTCTTTTTCTTCTGAAGCTGTATAAGCATACCAAGGTCGACGATGAAATTGACAATGGATATTGTAATTAGTTACATTTTTTTCGATATAATCAATGGCTAATTTACGTGAGTCAGCCACCTGTTTTGCAGTATGTAAATCAAAGTTGGATACAATGGTCTGATAATAAGGTTGGACTGGAATATACAAATTACCCGTTGAATTTCCTGTTGTCATTCCGCCGATTTTATGTGCTTCTAAAACGGCTACTTTTTTTCCTGCTTGTAATAACGCTGCAGCAGCAGTGATACCGGTAATTCCGCCACCAATAATTGCCACATCTACCTCAATATTTTCTGCAAGAGGAGGGTAGCTGACTTCTTTCGGGCTAATCGTTTCCCATAGAGAGCTTCCTTTCATTGCATATCCTTATAATAAGGCAACATTCGCGCAAGCAATATTGCCTATCACTTGCGCGAATATTGCTATACGCCTCTGGTTAACATTAAGACAATTACAATGATTAATATTAAGCCTACTATTCCGCTAGGGTAATAACCCCAACCACTACTGTAGGGCCATGTGGGCAAGACTGCTAATAAAATAATTATTAATAATATTAATCCAAGTGTGCTCATAATAATTCCTTTTAAATTGAGTTAGTTCCAATCGCTCATTCACAACTAACAGCGAGTCTGTTCATTTTAATTATGGCATAAATGTTTAAAAATGGTGATTTTTTGTCTGATTAAGAGTAATCGCCAATCGTTCTTACTGTAAAGAGGACTCATGAATAGTTCTCATCGCGCTTGATATTCAGCGTTTCAAGCTGGTCTACTAGCATACTTCCTCAAAAAGAGCAGCAGGCTGGTAAAAAAAATTTATAATTGCTTTTCTAGAAATTAACTTCTTTTAATTAATTTTTTCACTTCAGCCCAATGACGAGTATTAATAACGTTTTCTTTCTCAATCCAACCTCGGCGTGCCTGATATATTCCAAACTGCATATAGCCCAATTCACGTGTGCTGTGAGAGTCACTGGAAATAGCAACGGTTACATTCATTTCTTTTGCTAATCGACAATAATTATCATTAATATCAAGTCGATAAGGTTGGGCATTTAATTCAATAATGCAATTTCTATCTTTAGCTGCCTTAAAAATTTTTTTTATATTAATGGGATAAGGTGGTCTTGATTTAATTAAACGTCCTGTAGCATGACCAAGAATGTTAAAATAGGGATTATCCATTGCTCGTAAAATACGTTCGGTTTGCTTTTCTTCAGGCATTTTAAATTGAGAGTGAATAGAGCAGACTACAATGTCTAATTCTTTTAATACCTCGTTAGAGAGATCGAGAGAACCATCCTCCAGAATGTCAACTTCAATGGATTTTAAAATCAGGAAATGATTCAATCTGCTATTCAAACGGTCAATTTCTTTTATCTGTTTTAATAAACGCTTTTCATCAAGTCCATTAGTGATTGCCAAACGTTTGGAGTGATCTGTAATGGCAAGGTACTCGTACCCTTTTTCCATAGCGGCTTTAGCCATGGTTTCCAGATTGTCTTTTCCATCAGTTTCATTGGTATGAGAATGTAAATCGCCCTTAATATCCTCTAATGTAATCAGTTTTGGTAAGTTATTATTGGCTGCTGCTTCAATCTCTCCGTGTGCCTCTCGCAACTCTGGGGCTATATAAGATAAATTTAACTGCTGATAAATATCGGATTCATTACTGCTTATGCATTCGCTACCTTTATAAAGTCCATCTTTGGTTAACTCGCATTGATGAGAAGTTGCTCTTTTTACCAAGGCAGCAAAATGCTCTCTGCTTCCCGTATAGTATAATAATGCTGCGCCGAATTGGCTTTCTTTGACGATGATTAAGTTAACTTTAATGCCTGACCATACATTAACACTCACGTGATGATCATTTTGCGAGAGTACATCAATGACCTCCTTAAATTGAATAAATTGATGAATCACTTGAAAATTGTCCGTTGTTGATACAAGTAGATCAATTTGTTCAAGGACCTCTTTTTTTCGGCGAAAATCACCACTGCATTCCACATGAATAATTTCAGGAAGTTTCATTAAATTGCAAATTAGAATCTCTACTATTGGATAAGCATGGTATAAGCGAATAAATTTTCTCGACGTTGGATTATTAATTTCCTTTTTTAATTGCTCTTCAAATTGAGGAGTTACCCATCTTAAATGCCGGAGTGCTTTTGTATTAATTGCCTCCAACAGGGCTTTTTTAGTGGTAATATTTAATTCATTAAGTGCAGCTATTCTTTTTTTTCCCAAACCATGAATATCTTTTAATTCATTAATCCTTTTGTCCTTTTGATTTTTAAATTTAGGCAGCTCTCCTGTTTCTATAATATATAATATGGTTGAAGCGATACCCCTACCTATCCAAGGAAGTGTGGTCATATCAAAACCAGTTTGAAGCAGGGTAGTAAGTTCCGTATCTAATTTTAAAAGTGTGCGCGCTGCTCTTCGATAGGATCTTGCTCGATAAATGTTATGTCCACCAGCTTCTAAAACATCTGCAATTTTATAAAGACAATCAGCAATAAAAATATTCGATTTTTCCATGCTATTTATAAATTGTTTCCATACTCTAAGTATAAGAATTTTTCTGAGGTTAGGCCGGAGTGAGATTAACTGTACTCTTACGATGATAATCTGTAACAGTGGTATTTAGCAAAGCAAGTTTTTATTCGTTCAAGCAGTGGATAATGGGCTCTCTTAGTCGAACCCATTATCTACTTCAATTAACCCAGTTGTCTTTGAATGAGCTGAGCTTGTTGGAGGTGATGAGCAACATGAGTTCTGGTTATTTCAAGTTGTCTTCTCAATAATGGATTGGTTGCCTCATTGAGTAGCTTGTGGTCAATTAATTGCAATGCAGCTTTATGATCTTTTACCATTGCAGCTATATAAGCCCTTTCAAAAGCGACACCGTTTAAACGATTAAGCATCGCTAACTCTTGTCTGCCTTTCTGCTTAAGCATCATAGCAACCTTACCATTTGCTGGAGCGACGCCAATTCTGCGGCTTAAATTTTGCGTTTCCTGTAAATTCTGACTATGGGCCTTGTTCATCCATGCCGCGTAATTCTTAACAGCTGGATTTGCGGCTTTTCGTTGCGCTTCTGTTGCTGCTGCAATTTCATTCTGATTTAGTACGACTAAACCACCCAAAATTCTAGCATCCACTTGTGCCTGTGCGGGTGTAACAATCACATTAGCAGGTGGATTATTAAAATCATTCGTTAGACTGGGATTTAATGAGCATCCGGAAGCTAACAGGATGGCACTGCAACTTAATGATAAAAGAAGTTTTGATTTCATAAAATATCCTTATTGATTATCCTTGAGAAAAGCTAGAATACAACAGAAGTAAATAAAAAAATACTCTAAATGTTAATCTTTTTTTAATTCATGGAGTTGCATAAATTTTATCAATCTTTTCATTTGATGAATTGGCCATATTGGCCTATTAATTACCTATAAAGTCAATAAAAATTACAGGCGGTAAGTCAATGCTATGCCTCTTTTTAAGGTTTTTGTATTACTACCGATTTGTAGAGCGTAGATGGGAAATGTTTTCAATAATTTCTAAAGGGAGGATAGAACATGCCACGAGGAGATAAATCTGATTACACAGATAAACAAAAGCGTCAAGCTCATCATATTGAAGAAAAATATCGTAAAGAAGGTGTTTCAAAAAGTGAGGCAGAGGAACGAGCCTGGCGAACTGTGAACAAACAAGATAAAGGAGGAAAGAAAGAATAAATTCAACGCACTGTTGTCCAAATAATAACAATAAACTGACAGCATTTTAAACGAATAAATTAGTAAACCTGAGGCAACACCCCTGCAGGCACATTGCCTAATATCCATAAAAAAAATGATGTTGCTCTAAAGCCACTTCCTACTCTTTAAACATTAAAATAAAGATGCAGATGGGTTGTTTTGCCTGTAGTGAAATGTTCAAATTTATCAGGATAAACACCGATTAAAAAATCGCTGAGTCCGTAGGAAAATGCTTCTTCCTCCAGGAAAACCGTTTTCTTCTGATTAACAAAGGGTAGTAAAAGAAGATCGCCATCGTATGTAATTTTTACAACCACATCAATTTGATCGTAAGTAAGGAGTAAATTAATATTATCTTCTGCCAATTGGCTATTATAGAGATGTTGTAAAATAGCATTGGTTGTTTGGGCAATTCTTTCCATAAGAGCTATATTAATTTGCCAATAGTTAGCATTCTCTATAATGAATTGAGTGAGTTTCCCTCTGGTGAGCTCTTTTCCATTATCCAGTGTAAGCATAGCCTGTTTTCGAATCCCGATGCGAAATAGCAGATGTAGCAATAATGCGACGATTACTGACAAAGAAAGTGTGGTGCTGGTCATGGTCTGTAAAAAAGTAGGTAGTGAAGAGTAGAATGTCGGATAAACTTCTTTGCTTAATCCAAATAATAGCGCCAGGCCAATGACATAAGTCATTCGAGTATCAATGTTGCGCGACGTCATCACGCTAATTCCACCTATAATCATAAAACTACCTGTAAACATTAGAGCTGGAGCTATAACCGCGATAGGCATAATAAGCAATAGCGAAGCAAATTTTGGCAGAAAGGCCAATAAAACTAAAAAAATGGAAGTTGAGAAGGCAATATAACGGCTTGTAGCACCAGTAGCCTTTGAAACACCGACAAGACTGGGCCCTGTGCTAATACCAGGTATACCACAAAGACCTGCTGTAATAGCAGCTAAACCATCAGCAAAAATACCGCCTTTAATAGATTTGAGGCTTGGACTTTTCCACGACGAGCTATTGATTTTTTGACAAGTTGTGACTACGCCTACTGTTCGAAGAGCGGCTGCAACACTGGCTATAAAGAATGGCAAAACCAGAGAAAAAGAAAAATTATAAGAAATAAAGTTGATGTGAGGGAATGCAAAAAATGGTGTTGCTTGCAATTGAGCAATTTTAGTAGCGTCAATACTTCCCAAAAAATAAGCGGCTGTAAAACCTACTACTAAACCAATAAAGGAACAAATGAGTTTGACGATACCGCGCCACCAGATACTTATAGTAATCATGGTTCCCAGAGTAAGTAGTCCAATAAATAAATGACGCTCAAAATTGACGACATCGGAGCGAGCAACACCCAAGAATTGGCTAAGACCTTCTAGTCCTAATTCAATCCCTACAATCACAATGATAAAACCTGAGATTCCAGGAGGAAACATTGCACGCAATTGATAAACCAGACGTGAAAAAACCACCTCAACAAGTCCGGAAAAAATGGTCATACCTAACACCAGTGGCAGACCTCCTGCATCCGCTGCTAGTAGTGATGCCTTTAAATAAATCGCTGAAACCACGGGAGGTGCTAAATAACCTGAACCATACGGAGGACGCAGGGCTTGTAAGCTTGTAGCTATTCCCAAAGCAATCATTCCCATTCTAACAGCATCAAATGCAACATCATCTGGCAGATGAGCTGCACGCACTACAATAATAACCAACACTAGATAGACAGACATGAGGAGAACATACTGCAGGCCCAGAAGCAGGAGTTTGATAAAGGGAGGTTTATCATCTACCGTGTACACTAAATCATTGTTATCTATTGAGTCAGCCATTTTTTATTTAATGAGAATTTACTTTTAAGTTACACTGGTTTTAAAAATTCTAAACCTGCAATTTCTCTACAGGAATAGAACATCAGAGCATGGATAAAAACATTTATCAAGAAAGGCTTAAGACTGAACAGAGCAAAATTGTAATTATCTAAATTAAATAATAAGGCCTTATTAAGAGCAAAGCGAAGAATCCTTAATAGGATGGGATTCCATCTGCAAAAGATCCTTGTAAAGCTGAAGGGGAGGATTTATAAGAGGAAAGACATGAGAGTCATAATATGAGGTTAAGAATCTTGCAACGGTTTGTTGCGTAAGGGGGATGTCACAAAAAATACTTTAGGCATCTTGGTTTTTAAGCTGGCTCACCATACTTTTATTTGACTTCCAATGTTGGATTGTTAGCCGTGCAAGATTTTTTAACCACCATTTAATAATAACAATGTCAAAAAAATGAAACAATTTCGAAGAAAGGGTTTAGTGTTAAGAAAATGCAAATTTAAGCGCTGAGAGAAAAAGAATTAAAGTGAAGCCCTTCTAATGAAGGGCCCTCAATTACATCTCTACGTAATTTGGACCACCACTTCCTTCCGGTGCCTGCCACACTATATTTTGACGGGGATCTTTAATATCACAGGTTTTACAATGAATGCAATTCTGGGCATTGATTTGTAGTCTTGGACCGGTTTCTTCCTGAATAATTTCATAAACGGCTGCAGGACAATACCGAGTCTCGGGGGAGGCGTAAATTTTATAATTAACCTCGATGGCTAAGTTGGCATTGCGTAATTTTAAATGGCTTGGTTGATTTTCTTCATGGTAAGTGTTTGTCAAATAAACAGAAGATAATTTGTCAAACATTAAAACACCATCTGGTTTCGGGTAGTTTATTTTTTTTGCCTTTTCTGCAGGAATTAATGTTGTATGATCAGCATGATGCTTCATTGTCCAGAATGATCTGCCATGAGTAATATAGGTCTCAAAAGCCGCATTGAGTAAGCCAAACCAGAGCCCGTAACGAAATCCGGGGCGAATATTTCTAACCTGGTATAATTCCTTTTCTAGCCAGGATTGTTTTATTTTTTCAGGATAAGCTTGTAGCTCAACTTGAGTGTCACCTTGTTCTTCCTCTAATGCTGCAAAACAAGCCTCTGCTGCAAGCATTGCTGATTTCATTGCAGCATGAATCCCTTTTATTTTAGGGACATTTAAAAAGCCTGCGGCATCCCCAATGAGAGCGCCACCCGGGAAAATGAGTTTTGGAATGGCTTGCCAGCCTCCTTCGTTAAGTGCTCGGGAGCCATAACTAATACGTTCCCCTTTTTCCAACAATTCTCGAACCATGGGGTGTGTTTTAAAGCGTTGTAATTCACCAAAGGGATTAAGCCAGGGATTTTTATAATCCAGACCAATTACAAAACCAAGAGCTACTCGATTTTTAGATAAATGGTAAATAAAAGAACCTCCGTAAGTCGTATTATCCAACGGCCAGCCTACAGTGTGAATGACTCTGCCTGCTTGATGTTTTTCAGGAGTAACTTGCCACACTTCTTTAATACCTATCCCGTAGGTTTGGGGTTGGACATCATCGCGTAGATGAAAACGCCGCATTAAATTTTGACTAAGTTGGCCGCGACAACCCTCTGCAAAAAGAGTCTGTTTGGCATATAAATGCATTCCTGGTTGATAATGAGCAGTTTTATTACCCGCTCTATCAATGCCAACGTCACCAGTAGCTACACCAATAACCTGCCCATGGGTATTGTAAAGAATCTCTGTTGCAGCAAAGCCAGGATAAATTTCGCACCCCAAATTTTCAGCCTGTATTGCCAAAAACTGACAGAGTTCTCCCAACCTAATAATATAATTACCATGATTTTGCATTGGCTTGGGCGTAGGGAGACGAAAAGAGCGTTTACTGGTAAGAAAGTAAAAATCATCTTGTGTTACAGGTGTATCTAAAGGAGCCTCTTGCCAGCTATCAGGTAATAATTCTTTTAAACTGCATGGTTCCAATACCGCCCCAGAAAGAATATGAGCGCCTACCTGAGCCCCCTTTTCCAGAAGACAAACGCTAATTTCCTTATTTTCTTTCGCGGCGAGTTGCTTAAGTTTTATAGCAGCAGACAAACCAGCAGGGCCTGCACCAACAATGACTACATCATATTCCATTGTGTCGTGTTGCACACTAACTCCTTTACACTAAAAGTAAAAATGATCGCTTTAATTGCGGTTAAGATCAAGTTAGCTTGCTTGCGAAAGAGTGCCGTTATTAGAAAACACAGGCTCTCATGCGTCTAGTACCCTTGCCTAAACATAAAGATGAAATAGCAATCTATAAAAATAGACTACAGAATAAAGCAGATGAGTGTATTGCAAAAGCTAAAAAATTTACCAGGAGCCGAAGAGACGAGAAGTTAATTTTGTTAAGTATTATAGATGCACCCAAGGAAAATATATTAAATCAGAAAACGGGCGTTGACGTATTGGAGTTATACATCATGCCAGTGCTGATTAAATTATATGCATGTTGACGTAAATTTTGTCTGCTAGTAAACTATATAAATCTGCTCTCTTTTAGTTATTACAATGTCTGCTACCAAAAAAGTAATCGCCGAGCGTGTATTGAAACCCAAAAAAAATGATTTGCAAGAGGATATAACAGCGGGTCTTTTTCTGGATTTTGCCAAAACATTGTTTGCTGAAGAACAAATGCAGGAATTCTTATCTCCTGAACGCCGTTCAGATGGTCGTTACGTGACCAGCGAAGCTACTCTTGATAAATATATCGATCTCCGTATTTTTCGCGAGACACAAGTGAAACGCTTTTTGCGCTGGTTAACCACTACGCCGCCTCTACTCAATAAGCTATTCACCTGGATTTTTATTGCCCAATTGGGAATGAAATTGGCTTATTTTGATCAACAAGAAAATACTGCTCCGGAGAAAATTTATAAGGAAGGTGAACAGCACGCTCTTACTGAAGGAAAAGATGATACCTTTACTATCCACAACTTAGGTCATGCTACTCAACTCATTCAAACTTCAGGGATGAGTATTCTTACTGATCCTGTTTTTGGAAATTTAGCCCCTATTGTTTATCCTGCAATGACAAAAAGTTCAGGATTGGATGTTAAAGCAGATGAATTACCTCCCATTGATGTTATTCTTATCTCTCATAATCATCGTGATCACGTCGATGTTGATTCACTGAAAAAATTATTAAAAGTTCAGCCCACTTTGTTAGTTCCCGTCGGTGATGAAAAGTTTTTTAAGTCATTGGGGTTTAAAAATGTTGTCGCTTTTGAATGGCACGAGCAAATAACACTGACTTCTAAAACGAATAAGAAAGTAACTTTTTGCAGTGTTCCAGCTGATCATCGTTCCGGACGCCACGGTCATGATTCGCATCAATCACTGGTGACTGGATGGACTGTCAGTCCTAAAGACAGACAAGAGATTCTCTATTTTGCAGGAGACACAGCAAGAATCAACGATGTACGGATGAAAGGCTTGGCTCTCGACATTTATCAACTCTATCAAAATAAAAAGAACATAGAACCTGGAGAACTTCCGCGAATTATTAATATGGAACCGGGAGGACCCAATTATACGAGAAAGGACATGCTCCCAACCCATCAATCCGCGGTAGACAGTATTATCTCTTCTTTTCGATTGGCTTTTGCGCTAGAGGAAATAAGTGCCCATGATAAGTCTGTTGAAAAAAAGATTTCAGCCTCGGAATGGTTAGATAGTACCGCTACTATCTTTATGCATCAAAATAAATTTGAACTAGGACCAGATCGTTTTAATGAGAATTATTTTATCTTTACACGTTTATGCAGTTACTTAAAAATGAGCGATGAAGAACTCGCTAAACAACAGGAGAAACAAGAAAGTAAGAGTGCTTCGTGGAGTTTATTTCATCGACGAAAAGATTTCATCATTGATGGTGCGAAAGAGTTAAAAGAATTTGCAAAACAACTATGGCCTGCAGAAAATGAACTAAAACAACGCGATAAACTCATTGAATTTATTGAAGCACGCACGCATTTCCCGTTAATCAGAGAAAAGTTGACTTCAGATGCTCCTTACGTTCGTTTGGGAGAGAAATCAAGCATTGCTCCCGATACTTGGGATAAGACAAAAGAGAAATGGAAAGGGGCGAAAAAAAGCGATCTAATAGACTCAGATTCTAATCCTAATCCTGCCCCTTTTTAAAGAAGCAGGAAGTTTAGTTGTCTACCTTCCCATCCCGCCAGTACCAGCATTAGCCACTTCCACCATCATCTTCCTCTGAGTAGAAATATTTAATTCTGCGCAAGCACTTAAAGATCGACAATAATAGAGTGAACACCAAAACAACTCTTATTTTCCTTAGCACTCCGATTGTAAAAGTAACTGGTCATTAAGTAACTTTTGAAGTGTGTACGCTATTTAATTATGCATGAAAAACGATTGTCCTTAATTGTTTGTATTTTGTACAAATATTTAAATAGGTCTATATTAATAATTCAATACTTTATGAAAGAAAAGCCAATAAGGAACACCGTATAATGAGAATTGATGATGTAAATGTTACCTTACTAAATTTTCTGAAATATCGTGCTAGAACTAAGCCTAATCACATTGCCTATACTTTCTTAACTGACAAGGATCAAAGTACATTACCCAATGCCGAACTTTTACAAAAGGTAATGCAATTTGCCTCACGCCTGTTATTAATAACCTCTAGCGGCTCTAGAGCAGTTTTATTACTACAACCCAGTCTTGATTATATTATTGCTTTTTTAGGTTGTTTAATGGCAGGGGTCGTCGCAGTACCTGCTTATCCCCCGTCGAACACCCGACACACTCATCGTTTACACTCAGTGATAAAAGATGCGCAGGCTGAATTAATAATTACCACTCTGCAGACTAGTGAGCAGTACTCTTTTGAAAATCTGCGATTATTTTTAATTGACCAGCCAGAGTCAGTTAGCGTTGATGAGGAAAAATTTCCACGACTTACCCAAAACCAGCTAGCTTTTTTGCAATACACTTCTGGTTCAACCGGTAATCCTAAAGGAGTGATGATTAGCCATGGTAATATTCTTGCCAATACAAAAGTTATCACACAGCTTTTAAAAAGAGAGGCAAAGAGAATATGCTCCTGGTTGCCTCCCTTTCATGATATGGGTTTAATAGGAGGAATTTTGTATCCTCTTACTGTTGATGCACACACTATTTTAATGCCACCTGTCCGATTTTTAAGAAAGCCTTTTTTATGGTTAAAGACAATTAGTGATTATAAGGTTGATGGTTCACTGGCGCCCAATTTTGCCTATGAATTATGTATTAATACCATCACTGAAGAAGAAAAGGCTCAACTTGATTTAAGCTGTTGGAAGACAGCGTTAAATGGTGCCGAGCCTGTTAATGCCAAAACTCTGGAAAAATTCTCACAAGCTTTTGGACATTGTGGATTTAAGTTAGAAAGTTGCTATCCCGCTTATGGCATGGCAGAAACAACGCTGATGGTTACAGGTAAAAAATCAGGAGAAAAAACACGTGTCTTACACGTCGATAGAGATACTTTAAAGTTTCATCAGGTTAAAATAGTGGACTCTTCACATCCGAATAAAACAAGTATAGTGAGCTGTGGAAGAATTGATAAAGCTCATGATATTAAAATTATTAATCCAGAAACAAATGAAATTCTAAGAGATTATGAAATAGGGGAGATTATTATTGCGGGCCCTAGTGTTGCGCAAGGTTATTGGAACAAACCTGATATAACAGAACAACAATTCGGGTTTAAATTAGCTGGAAGTGGGCAGCAATTTTTGAAAACTGGTGATTTAGGTTTTTTAGACGAAAAGGGTGAATTGTTTATTACCGGCCGGTTAAAGGATTTGATGATCATTCGCGGCCAAAATTTTTATCCACAAGATCTTGAAGCGATAGTCGCAGAAGCTCATTCACAATTAATTCCTTCCGGTGCTGCTGCATTTACTTTAGAAGATGAAGATAAAGATGATAATGAACTGGTAATTGTACAAGAGGTTCACCGGCATGCTAAATGCTTTGACGATATTTTCTCTGCTATTTTAAAACGCTGCTCTGAAGAATTTTCAATTTTACCCGCACAAATTGTTTTGATTCAACAATCGACATTACCTAGAACTTCCAGTGGCAAAGTACAGCGAAATTTTTGTAAACAAGCATTACTTAATCAGGAGTTAAAAGTTATTGCGCAATGGTTTACAGGTAAAGAAAATGATTCTCAACACGAATTTTCTGAACAAGGAGATGATTTACAATCATGGATGAAACATTGGTTTGCCTCAGAATTAAAAATTAATGAACATCAGATTAAATCAACTGTGAATTTTGTACACTATGGGATTGATTCACTGAAGGCGGTACGTTTTTGTGCAGCCCTTGAGGAAAAACTTAATCAAACCATCAATCCAAGCTTGCTTTGGACTTATTCAACCATCGAACAACTGGCCAATTATCTCCTAGGAAATATTGCTGAAAAAAAGCATGTACAGCCTCAGGATTATGTATTTGAACCCATTGCTATTGTTGGTATGAGTTGCCGATTTCCAGGTCAAGCGGATAGTCCGGACGCATTTTGGCAATTATTAGAAGCTGGTGTGGATGGGATTACTGACGTTCCTGGCGAGCGCTGGGATATTAATGATTACTACGATTCGCGCCCAGCAACCCCTGGAAAAATGATAAGTCGAAAGGGAGGATTTATTGCTAATGTTGATCAATTCGATGCGGCTTTGTTTAATATTAGTTCAAGTGAAGCAGAGGCCATGGATCCTCAACATCGCCTATTACTTGAATTAACTTGGGAAGCATTAGAATACGGTGGTATAGCGCCTTTATCACTCTCTGACACTAACAGTGGGGTATTTATTGGTATTTCTTCTAATGATTATAGTCATCTCAGTTCGCATCTTTCACTGGAGGAAGCAAATGGATTTTATGGCTTGGGTAATGCCCATAGTGCTGCCGCAGGCAGGATAGCTTATTTTTTTGGTACCCGCGGTCAAACATTGGCTGTAGATACCGCATGTTCTTCATCGTTAGTGGCTGTTTTCAATGCCTGTCAGGATTTACAAACTAAAGATTGTGATTTAGCCATTGCTGGTGGTGTAAATCTTATCCTTGATCCTTCTCTAAGCATTAGCTTTTCCCAGGCTGGAATGCTTTCTCCTGACGGAAAATGTCAGGTGTTTGATGCGAATGCAAATGGTTATGTTCGTGGTGAAGGAGGAGGGGTTATTATTCTCAAACGTTTATGCGATGCAGAGCGTGATGGAAACAGAATTTTAGCGGTCATCAAAAGTGCAGTGGTGAATAGTGATGGTCATAGTAATGGAATTACTGCCCCTAGTCCTCTTGCGCAAAGGGAATTAATAGCCAAGGCAATTCATTCCGCAGGATTAACTGCGGATGCCATTAGTTATGTTGAGACACATGGTACAGGTACTCGTTTAGGAGATCCCATCGAATTTAATGCACTAAAAGATGTTTTTGCTACAAATTCAAGAGAAAATTCCTTGTGTATCGGGTCGGTAAAAACGAATATTGGTCATCTTGAAGCAGCAGCAGGAATAGCTGGACTTATTAAAACCATTTTGATGTTGCAACATAAAAAAATTCCTGCCAATTTACATTTTAAACAAGTAAACCCACTTATTGACCTAACCACGATTCCTGCACAAGTACCTGTGCATCTGGAGTCTTGGAAAACCTCTGAGCATTATCCCATTCGTTATGCAGGGATTAGTTCATTTGGATTTACCGGCACTAATGCCCATTTAATATTGGCAGAAGCGCCAACCTTAGAAAAAGCACCGCTAGTGAAAACGATAGAGCGGCCAATTCATATTCTTACGCTTTCTGCGCATTCACCAGAGGCTTTAAATGATCAGCGTCATCAATTATTAAGGTTTATTGAACAGGAAAAAGTGTTTAATTTGGCAGATTTCTGTCACAGTTTAAATACAGAAAGAAGCCAATTGAATTACAAACTGGCGGTGTGCTGCAAAACAGTAGAGGAGTTAAAAAGTCAACTGGAAACAGCTTCTAGTGAGCCACTTACATGGTACGACTTTAAAAAAATTGCTTTTCTATTCACCGGAATGGGATCGCAGTATTCACAAATGGGCTGCGAACTCTACCACACTCACCCGCTCTTTAAAGCGGAAGTGGATTATTGTTGCCAACTGGTTAGTAATTTTTTACCAGAGTCTTTGCAAGAAATCATGTTTAATCCGCAAAAAAGTGGATTACTTAAGGAGACGCAATATGCTCAACCCGCATTATTTATTCTTGAGTATGCTTTAGCACAATTATGGATGAGTTGGGGGTTAAACCAACAGCTGTCATTGGCCATAGTTTAGGTGAGTATGTAGCTGCAACAGTTGCAGGCATGATGTCGCTGGAAGACGGGTTAAAATTAATTGTTTGGCGTGCAAAGCTTATGCAAATGCAGAAGCAGGGGGCAATGTTGGCGGTTGCTGTCAATCATGACAAAGCAAAAGTTTTATTAAAAACGATCCAGGATGAAATGTCTGACAGCATTTTAGCAATTGCAGCTATAAATAGCCCAACACAAGTGGTTTTTTCAGGGGAAAAACATGCAGTGGAGTGTTTGGAAATTATTTGTCAGTCACAACAGATTAAGACAACCGCACTTGATGTCTCTCATGCTTTTCATTCAGAATTAATGCAGCCAATGATTGAAGAATTTACTCAACTGGCAAATTCAATAACCTATCATAAGCCAAGAATACCAGTGATTTCGAATGTTACTGGAGAAGCACTTACAACAATTGATGCCAATTATTGGGCTAAACATGTTCTTGCTACTGTTAATTTTAGTGCAGGTATTAATTATTTATTAAAAAAAGATTATCGCATTTTCTGTGAAATAGGTTCTCAACCGGTTCTGTTGAGTTTTGCAATGGCGCATCATCCTAATCCAAACGAGGCATTGTGGCTTGCCTCATTGAAAAGACAGCAACAGGATTGGACGGTGCTGGCTGAAACACTCATGTCTATCTACTTGTTAGGAGGTCCCATTGAATGGCATTCTTTCGACAAGCCTTATGCTATAAAGTCTTATTCAAAAATTTTACCCACCTATCCTTTTCAGCGCCAATCCTATTGGCTACCTATTGAGAAGTACAAAAAATCTATTGAAGAGAATCTGTTGGAACGTGCTGTTTATCAAATTGGTTGGGAAGAATTGGCTTCTAAAGCGGTTAATGCCAACATAAAATCAGGAAACTGGCTAATTTTTGCTGATGAGCAGAGTATGGACCTTGCCCGTCAGCTTAAATCTGGTTTTGAAAACATTACAGTAATTAACCCGGGCTCTAGCTATAGTCATACCCAAAATAGTATTACTCTAGACCCTGAAAATTCGACTCATTTTAAGCGTCTGTTTGGTGAAATAGCTTGTCCTGTAAATGTCATCTATTTATGGGGATGTCAAAAAAATCTTTCCCCCGTAAGTGATAAAAAAATGTTCACCTTTATTAAGCGTGCCTGTTCTGGTTTGCTTTATTTGGGGCAAGCACTAGGTAATAAAAAGTATATTGATAAAATTATGATCGTTACGCGTGCTGCAGTTTCTCCATTTAGCAAGAAAAATATGCCATTATCAGCACCTCTGATAGGCATGTGTAAAACCTTAATGATCGAATACCCCGAATTAACCTGTCAGGTCGTCGATTTTGAAGCTGTTACTCCAGAAAAGGAAGTAACGACTCATTTACTGCAATTAATAGACAATAGTTTTACAGAAGCAATTATTGCTGTTTCTCAGAATGGTTATTATGCACAACGTCTTGAACCTTCCTCCCTCAAGGAAGATGGCTCCTGCGAAATTGATGCTAATGCCACTTATCTTGTTACAGGCGGTTTAGGAGGGCTTGGATTCATTTTAAGTCAATGGTTGATTACGCAGGGGGCGCGATATATTGCATTGTTAGGGCGTCGAGAGCTGAAAGATGTCAAAGAGCAGTTGGAAGCTTTAGCACAGGAAGGGGTTACCGTTGTTTATTTTCAAGCAGATGTTAGTCATTTTGACCAATTGAAAAATACCTTGTTAACTATTCAGCAAACAATGCCTGCCTTAAAGGGTATTTTTCACACTGCTGGAATATTGGCCGACGGTTTATGGACTAATTTAAGCTGGCAGCAGTTTGCAGATGTTTTTCAGGCAAAGGTGTGTGGATCCTGGTATTTACATCAATTAGACAGCGAACTTGATCTCAATTTACAGCATTTTATTTTATTTTCTTCAATAAGTGCTTTGTTGGGTTCGGCTGGTCAGGCTAATTATGCAGCTGCTAACGCTTTTCTTGATGGATTGGCACACTATCGTCATCAATTAAACCTACCTGCATTAAGCATTAATTTTGGCCCCTGGGAACAAATAGGAATGACGCTGCATCAAACACAATCCTGGTTAGATGCAGGTCTGCAAAATATTTCTCCATCAGCAGGTATGGCCGCATTAGAAGTGATGATGTCTTCTTCAGCTGCCCAGCTTAGTTTAATGCCGCATCAGCTGTCCAAAGAAAACCTGGCTGCATTTCCTTTAACTCATAGAAAACTGTTAGCTCGATTAATACAGGCTAAACTTTCAAGTAAAGACGCAAGACCAGAGCATTGGCAACACTTAATAGGGTTGGAAAGTGAGGAGCAGAAATTTCATATTCAAGAGATATTGCAGGATACAGTAAAAAAAGTTTTGGGATTGACAGAAGAGAAGCCAATCAACCCTACGGACACGCTGTTGTCTTTGGGAATGGATTCCTTATTAGTAGTGGATTTATTACATAAGTTAAAAACCAGGCTCCCTCCAGAGATAAATTTAACAGCACAATTTCTGCTATTTGAGAATCATTCTATTCAAGCGTTAATTACACTGATTCATCAACGACTGAGACAGTTAGCAGATAGTGATGGCTCTAATAAAGAGCAGAATTTAGTGCAGGCAACTGATAATCAACTGATACCACTCTCAGTTCAGCAAGTACGAATTTGGCGCCATATACAACAACAACCTGATAATCCCGCTTATGTCGTCGCTTATTTTCTTGAGCTTCATGGTTCTGTTGATGCTGACGTTTTAGAAAAAAGTATTCAGGCGGTTATTAACCGTCATGACATGTTACGTTGTAGTTTTCAGACTTATTTGGAAAATGTTTTTCAATACTGTCATAAAGAGATTTCTTTTAATTTGGAGCGGCTCGATTTCAGCCATCTTTCTTCTATGGAAAGAACTTTACGTGTTGATGAAGAATTAATGCGAGCCAGTCATCAGCAGTTTGATTTAACGCAAGCGCCCTTACTTAAAAGTGCTTTAATTAAATGTACTAATGAGCAGATGGTTTGGGCAATAAGTATCAGTCATTTACTTGCTGATGGGGCGAGTAGTCTGGTTATCTTACAAGACATATTACATTTTTATCAAATATTTAGTCAGCAACAAAATCACGAAGAAATGCCACCAGCAACCTCTTATCAGGCGTTTATCAACTGGCAATTAACCGGGCTTTTGAATGGTAATTCTGCTCGCTATGTTGATTTTTGGTCTAGAAGATTAAAAGATTATAAAGCGCCTTGTTTGCCAGTTGATAAGTCACGACATGACACATTGCCAAGAACAGGTAGAAAGGAAGTTATTCCTATCACAAGAGAACAACTTAATGCGCTACAGCAAATGGCAAAACAAAACCAAACAACGATTGCCACGCTATTATTGACTATTTATGGACTTTTGCTTGCCAATATGGCAAGAACGAATCATGCATTTATTACAGTTTTAACTTCAGGGCGAGATCTAGATGAATTTAAGACAACTGTAGGCAATATTGCCAATGAAGTTCCTATTATTCTTCGTTATGATTCCAAATGCAGCTTTATTGAATTGCTTCATCACCTACAAAATGACTTTGCTCACTCCCTTCAATACCAATATTTTCAGCCTGAACAAATGGCTGAGCTTGATTTGCCGACACCAGAGACTTCTTTCGATTTTCAGGTTCTAAAACCGGCACAATTTAATGTTGGATTTACTATAAAACCCCTTTCCTTAAAGCAAACCACTCTACCGCTTTGGGGAAGTAACCCGCGTAAGTTATCAATGAAGTGGACTTATGAAAGCACTTTAAGCGGATACATAAAATATCGCAGTGATTTATATAAGTCAGAAACTATTACTGATCTTGTTCAGCAATTCCTACAAGTGCTCGAAGCGGTAATTAAAGAACCAATGATAACTTGTGGAGAACTGGTTACTCTGATGGAGGAAATTAGAGTATGGAAGATTTAGAGGTAATAAAAACAGCTTCATTGGGCATTTTCAGAAGTTATGATATTCGTGGAGTTGTTGGTAAATATTTAAACAGAAATACCTATTTTACCCTAGGACTGGTTATTGGCACGGAATTGCAAGAATTGTATAAAGAAGACTGTATTCTTGTCTGTCGGGATAGCCGGGAAAGTAGTGAGGCATTTTCGCAAGCACTCGCCTATGGGTTATCGTTGGCGGGAGTGCGTGTTATAAACATTGGCTGTCTACCTACACCTTTACTGTATTTCGCCATGAATTTTCTTAATTGTTCCTCAGGGGTAATGGTCACGGCAAGTCATAATCCAATTAATTATAATGGATTAAAAGTGATTCTGTCCGGAAATAATTATCATGGCGAATTACTGGGAAATTTATATCATCGAATAGTTCAGCAACGCTATTGCATGCAAAGTAGCTCTACTGTAGTAATAGACCATCCTACGGATGAATTAATTGCCCATTATATTAAGGCGGTTAAGAAAGATGTTCGTTTAACCAGAAAATTTCGAGTAGTCGTTGACTGTGGTAATGCTGTAGCCGGTAAAGTAGCGCCACAATTATTAATGGCCTTGGGATGTGAGGTTATTCCCTTATTTTGTGAGGTAAAAACGACTTTTACCAATCACCATCCTGATCCTGCACTAGAAGAGAACTTAAAAGATTTATCTCGAGTTGTACGAGAAGAAAACGCAGATTTAGGGGTTGCTTTTGATGGGGATGGTGATCGTCTGGGGGTTGTTGATAATCAAGGCAGAATAATTAATGCTGATAAGTTACTCTTGGCATTTTCTGCAGCACTATTAGCTCAACGCAGTGATGTAGCCGTGGTATTTGATGTTAAATGCAGTCAGCAGTTATCCGATTACATCACAGAACATCATGGCAAAGCAGTGATGACAAAAACGGGTATGGCACATATTGTTGAAGGCATGGTAATGCATCAAGCAATGCTAGGGGGTGAGTTTTGTGGGCATTTTTATTTTTACGATCGCTGGTTGGAACACGATGATGGTATTTATGCCGCTGCTCGTACTTTGGAAATATTAAGTCAGCAATTTGAAGATGCCTACACATTTTATAATCAATTTCCTTCTAAGGTTGCAACGGGAGAATTAAAAATAGCGATAGCTGAGCATAAAAAACAAGCTTTTATGGAGCAGCTTTTGGAACAGGCTCCGTTTATTGGTGGAGAAGTTAATTATATCGATGGCTTACGCGTAAAATTTTCAAATGGTTGGGGACTTATCAGGGCATCCAATACGACACCTTGTCTTACGGTTCGTTTTGAGGCAGATACTGAAAAAGATTTACAATTGATTCAATTGTTGTTTCGTGAATTAATTTTAAGTATTAACTCGATGCTTGAACTTCCTTTTTAATAGAAAGTTTTAAAAGTCGAAGCTACTTTGTATTTTCATCATCGCGAAACGAAGTGAATCTGGGTTCGACCTTGCAGCTCTCCACCCAGTACTTTCAATAATAGTTGGTTTAAACGATGACAAAAGAAACGATTGCTATTTTTGATTTTGATGGCACATTAACCATGGGCAAGTCGAGTCGCTTAATGTTTTTTAAACATTTAGTGGGTTTGCCCATGCTTTGTGGCGGGCTCTTTCTTGAATATTGTCAGCATGGTTTAAGTAAAATAAAACTTCTGCAGGAAAATCCGAAGGGGTTTTATTTGGATAAATGGTTACTGGTGGGATTTACACAGGAGGAGCTACAGCGGCAGGCTGAAAATTTCATTGCAAAAAAGTTGACAAACCATATTCGTCAGGAAGCACTGGAACGGTTATGCTTTCATCAGCAAGAAGGACATAATTGCATGATTATCAGCGGGGCATTGGATATTTATTTAAAACCATGGGCCAAGCAGTATAATGTAAAGGAAGTTATTTGTACAGAAATAGAGTTTGATCCTGTAACCGGAAAAAGCACAGGACGTATGTTAAATCCCTATTGTCTGGGTCAAGAAAAAGTGAAGCAGTTTGAAAAATTGTATGCGAACCGTAATGATTATATTATTTACGCGTATGGTGATAGCTTTCATGATTTTGAACTACTAAAATATGCCGACCATGCCTTTTATAAATGTTTCAGTTGATTAAATTCTCACATGGCTTTAATCTGGCGCAGATAATCAAAATTTATAAAATTAGTGAAATTGCTTGCGCCTCTGGAAAAAATTTTGCAAATACCGTATAAAAAGAGGCTTATCTGATAGTATCAATGGGTTAATAATTATAAAAAAAAGGATGAGCGCATGAGATGTAGAATGCGAATAATCGCGCTGGGGTGTGTTCTATCACTTGACGCCTCGGCAGGGGAAAGTTATTTACCAGCTATCTCTCTTGAAGAAACACAAGGCAATCGCTGGTCTATCATGGCGAGCTTGGGTTACGGACAATATCAACACATGTATAGTGATGATGGTCAAACACCATTAGCACGTTTGGCTGTTGGAGCAGAGCTACTAACTACCACACAAACTGCCTTTGGATTGGAAGTAGGTGTCCAGAATGGTAATCGCATGCGTGTTGCTGTGCCTGTCAATACGCTAAATATTTTAAGTGGTGTCGTTAAAACTACCGTTAAACCTATGTTAGATTTGCTTCTGACTGCAAACACCAATCCTATTAGCGAAAGTTTACTCTTTACTCAAATTAAAGGGGGTATTGCTTACCGTCAATGGCAGATGGAATCTAATTGGGTGAGTAATAAGACAGAGCTGGCAGGAGAAGTGCAAGCAGGTTTTGGTTATCCACTGACAGAGGTCACCAGCTTGAATCTTCTTTATCAAGGAGTCTTTGGTGGCAACCCCAAGTTTCGTCAAGGCTCACTCAATGATAGCTGGCATTTTTCCAGTATTCCTGTACAGCACGGTATACTATTTGGTTTTTCAGTCATTGCCTAATACTAAAGATTATCCTTCGATACGTTTAAAGTACTGAAGGATATCTAACGTTATACTTTTTTCCAAATGACTGCTTTTTGATCATTCAGTGGAAGTGGAACATTTAAGAATGGCGGCGAGAAAAAGAGGCGCAGAAATAGAACAGACACACTGCCCCCGCTGCCACCAAAAATATATTTACCTTTAGTTTCAAGTCCATTCGAAAATAAGTCAAAAGCCATACCGGAATTGGAAAAAAGATTAATGGTTTTTTTCCAATCATGAGCTTGCCGTTCGTAAACCAGGATACTGCCTTGTGCAATCTGTCCATCAGGTCCATTACGAACAGGATCAGCAACCAGAGCGGTCTTTTTATTTAAAGCAACAGCGATTCCTGTTAATAACGCTTCAGGAGCATCTGAAACAATCTTTTTCTTAAAGATCAACTGTTTTTCTTGATTATGGCCATGTAATTTATAGAGATAAGCAGCTCCCTTAATAACGTCTGAGCCTAAATGTTCAAAAGGTGCTCCTATAATAGCCCACTTTCCGTCAAAGGCGATGGCAGAACCAAAGTTGTCAGCTAATAAAATATTGCCACCAAATGGATTTGAGAAAACTGGCAGCGCAGTGGTCTGATTGCCTTGAATTTTTTGAACAAAGTTCCATTTATCGTGTTTAAAGTGAAAGAGATAAGCACTTGAATTTTCATTTAAATGTGGGACATTTAAGAAAGCATTACTAATGAGAGCATACTTCCCAGAAATTTTTATAGTGCCACCGAATGTGTCATTGGCTGTTACTCTCTCAGGATTTCGAATGGTTTGAAATAATTTCCATTCATCTTCTATATGTCTGAAAGCGTAAACTACTCCAGAATTAATGAGTGGCGTATTTTCTGCGGTGGTATTTTGTTGGGTGACGGCACCAACCAAAAGAAGCTTGCCATTCTTTGTTACATCAAAGCCAATTCCTAAACCACCTCCCTGTTCAGCTGTATATACCACTGGGGGTGCCGGCGAGACTACGGCTGGATCTGCTACAGAAAGATTTTCTAAACCAGGTGTATGTCTATCAATCGCTTGATGAAACTCATACAGTCCTGATTGATTTCTTTTATAAATTTGAATGGAGCCTGTAAAGTCCTGATTTTGTTGTACGTCATCGGAAACAGGTCCAATCGGAGTACCAGACGCAGAGAAGAATAACCAGTCACCCACGGCTTTTATAGTATTAGCGCCAAGATGATCACTCGTTCCCTCGGTTATAATCGTTTGAACAAGATTCCAGTTGTTCCCCTCTTTCTTATAAACATAGATTGCGCCCGAAGCAGTTTTCCCTGCCGGACGGGCAATAGGAGCAGCTACAAACAAGTATTTGTTATGGTAATGAATTACATTTCCATAATCATCTTTTAGAACTGGACTGCCTGCAATACTGGGGTTTAGTGTCGTTAGTTCTTCATAAGTATGCGAATAAGCTGTTAGCGAGTTGCCAAGCAGCCACATAATGGATAATGCTGCCAAAAATTTTTTCATTATTTTCCTCCCTGTGACTTTAGGATTTAGTCTTTTCCGTTGTACTCATCAATTTTTACACTAATTTGTTTTTATTGGAAGAAAAATGGCATAGCGTTATTCTTGCAAAGAACAGAGGAAACAGGAGGTAGAGAGGAGTTACTTCTAAAGGCAGGCTATAGTGATCACTATAACCTGTCTTGATGTATCTACTTCCCATTTCCCAGAGTTTTTGGCAGGCTATCTTTGGCATCTTGAGGTGGAGGGGCTGGTTGCCAAATTATTTGTCTAATACTGTTCTTGACCATGTTTGGAGAGAGACCTGTTTTTCTGACATCCGATTGCAGTGTACTATTTTTCTTCTCTAAAGCGACGCTAAGGAGAATGGAATCCAATATAGCTACAGTAGGATCATCAGGTTTTTTCTTGCTAAACGATTCTTTTGTTAACTTGGCCACAATTTCTATTCTGGATGCATAATTTGCAGGATACAGTTTTTTATAAACATCTAATAAATGGAAAACAATATCGATGGCTTTAGAGTTTGGTTTTTCCCAATAAATTTTCAACGCGATAGTATAACTGCCAAGCGCTTTTTCATGCTCCTTTTTCTCATGATAAGCATCACCTAAAATTGCAGAAACGTAGGCAGTGAATTCTGCGATCTCTTCTTTATATTGTTCTGATTGATTATCTATTAAGGTTAGGGCTTCTTCATATTGTTTGATAGCAAAAGAAGCATTGTTGGCATGAGTAAGGCCCATTGCGACGCGAAAAGCTATAAGCGAGGTTACGTTTGGACTATTGGCTAATCTTTTTTGCAGGCTATCCAGATCAAGTCCAAATTCCGTATAAAAAATTATTAAATTTCTTAATTGTTCTTTCTTAAAATCCAGATAAGCAAGATTTTTGCTTCCTTTAAATTTTTCTTCCAGAGCATCAAAGACAGGTGCGAGTTCGCTTATCAATTTGTCCAAATCGTTTATTCTTTTTACGAGAAGTAAGTCCGCACTGGAGAAAAAGCTGGAGGATTTTTCTTTGATTAATTTAAATAAACTTTTTGCATAAGAAAAATTCATGCAATGGCTCTGTTGGTATAACATTGTTTCGATCAAAAGAACGAGCAGATACAGGTAGGGTGAAAAGTCTGAGGAAAAAGTTTCACTCGCCTCATAGCATTCTTTAATATCCCACAGACACGCTGTGAGCAAAGGAAATTTGGAGAAATTAGATTCGATTATTTGAGCAGTATTTTTTACTACTTCTGCTTGTTTTAAATCGCTTTGATTTAAATTAGTCATCGCTTTACGAAACTCTGCAAAACATAATTTATATAAGTATCTACGCTTTTCTTCAGCAGCAGTGGTTAAACTTGCAGCGGACCGTATCGCCTTTTGATAGTTAAATTTAGCTTCTTCAGTAAGATTCAACCGAACGCAAAGATCTCCTATAATCTCATACGCGCAAGCCAGATTATGTTGGACGATATTATTGAGATCTGGATATTTTTCCGCAAATGCTTCTACTAATTTCTTACACAATTCAATATATATCCGCAAATGATACATACTCAAGTTACAATAATTTTGTAGCAACAAAGGACTGTCGTGAGTAAAATCTGTATCACTTGCTGCCTCACTGTAAGTCGTAGCTAATGCAAAAAGGATCAAAGCCAGATTGGCTACCTCTTTCACAGAGAATTCTTTTTTAATGAAAATGGCTTCTCTAACATGCAATTTAAAAGCACTCTCATAAATTTCAATTGCTTTTCCATAATTTTTTAAATGAACGTAGGCTGCTCCTAATTCAATGAATGAAACAACGACAGTTTCTTCTTCTGCATTAAAGTTTTCCGGTTTCGTGGTGAGGATTTTTTTCATTGCACTTAATTCAACGTCCATCGATAGCGTTTGCTTAAATAACCTATCCAGAAAAGGTATTTTCTTTCTATCAAAAGGGCTATGCATTAATTTATGTCGGGTTTTTGTTGTACTATCAACAGATGTAGCAAAGGATGTTGGTGCCAGGTTTAGGAGAAAGTCTCTTTCATTTTCCTCCCAATCTTTAAAGGCTTGTCCGATTTTAGCCAAACAAAATTCCGCAATAAAATTTTTTTGAGTTTGAGTTAAATCACGGTGATTCATGATGTGCCTTAAATAGTCCAGCTCTTTTGTAATTTTTTCTATATTTTGAGCAAGCTGTTCTTTAGGTGTTTTCTCACTTTTAGTTTCATTGAGCCTAGGTTTAGGCTTGGGTTTTTTGGCTAATTTTTCTGCTGATGGTTGATCATCTTCCTTAACTATTTTTTCGATAGATTTATCATCAGGGGTTTTTTCAATAAAGTCCGGGACATTCCCCTCTTTAATTTTGTCGATTAAGTCCTGTACCTGTTGCAGGGAGGGGAGTTGTTTCAATGACTTCGTTTCGTTGAAGTGAGAGGTGGTACTATTGCAGGGAATGAGTTTTAATTCATTACGGTTACCTATTGCTAAATGATAGGCTTCTATTAGTGTGTGGCTCTCTGCGTTTACTTTTTCCAATAATGCTAAACTTTTTTTATCCTTTTTTGCGGCCAGTTCATGACATTTTTTTAGTTTAATTAATATAATCGCTAATGATTTTGAGAGGCTATTTATAGTGATTTCACTTGATTGTTTAGTGGTTTCTTCTTTTGTTTCTGAAAACGTGGCTTTTTTGTTAATCTCGCTGGAAAGGTCACTTACATCACTGTTTATAATAGCTTCATTGATTTCGACTGTTTTACCATCAAAAACTGCGGCAATTAATTTTTTGCATTCAGTTTTTTGTTTCGGGGTTAATTTTCCCAAGTCAGGTGTAATATTTTTTATGTGATAATAGACCTCTTGATTGGGTTCTTGTGTTAAAACAAGCGCGCTATTTAGCTCCATTTTAATTTGCTCAATTTGCTTGGCAAAGTTTACAGTTAATAGTTTGACCAGTAATTGATAATGCTTTAAATTTTCCGCCGTGGGTTCAAATGACATCACGGAAAAAGCGTGGGCAATTTTGCGATCTCGTATCTTTTTAAAGAAGCTGAACAAACCACTTTCTTTTTCAGGATTTAGAAAGTCACGTAACTCTTTGGATAATTCGCCTACCAACGATAAAACTCTACCCAAATAATAGCGGTCTTCTCGCTTCTTAAAGTTGAGCTGTGTTAATGTATTGTCGCTGATTAAAAAAGTTAATTCTTCCAGAATTAACATGGAATAGAAATGGTTTACAAAACTGGTAAAAGAAGTAGTTTCTGGTGAATTGGCTAATTGAATTTCAATTTCATGCTGAGTTTTTTTAGGATTGTTTTCTTCAATCTCTATAATAAAATTTATTTTTTCTTGTATCGTTTTAAGAGCATTTAAAATATTGGCGAGGTTCGTTTTTAAGACAGTGTTTACAGGTTTTTTCGCATGTTCAATAATTTTCCCTAAAGCAGTTAAATGCGCTATTTCCAATCCTTTAGCTCTTCTTCTAGCATTATTACTTCGATCAATTGAGCCATATTTATTTCTTACATATTCTTCTTTACCTTTATTGTTGTCATTAAAGTGGAGATTAGCAACTAGGAGACTTATCGTTGAAAAATTTGACAGCAACTCATTTGTCACTTGATTGCTCAAAAGGGCTTTATCTATCTCCACAATAACGCGTTTCAGCAAATTTAAATCAATTTGTTTATCTAATTTAATTTTTTCCAATATGCTGGCATTGTCTGTGTGGGAGTCACCAGTTTGCAGAACAGTTTTATCATTTGGCTTAGTAGAAATATATTTCTCCAGGAGGGTTATTGCTTGCACGTTTTTACGTGCATGCGCCCAGTCAACCGGAGTCTTTCCTTGTCTGTCTTTTATATAGGGATCTGCCCCATTCTGCAGAAGCAAAGAAACATACTCAGACCTATAGCAAGTAGCTTCATGTAATAAGGTAATTTGAGATGGATCAAATTGGAAATTGATTTCACTGGAGCTTAATTGGCTGATTAATTCCTCAAATTTTTTTAGCTCATCATTTTTTAAAGCATTGATTATTTCATCTAGGGCAGGCATCTGCACTCTCCACGCTCATTTACTATTAAATAGGGAAAAATTAGCCTATTGAGACTGACCTAAAGTCTTATCTATTTGGCAGGAAAAATAATTTTTCACATTAACTTCAGCATTGATTTGTGTAAAATTATAACAACATGTCTTTTAATTATTCCATGGGTAAGATTACCCATGGAATAGGCGTGGCTTTTCGCAAGTGGAAGTCTTAATGGAAGAATAATTGGATGAATATTTGCCAATAAGAGCAATTAAAATTCCATGTAGGTATTTAATATCCATTTTATTTGATATAATAATCCTTTTTTAGCCAAATTATCGCTTGAATGAAATCATGCTAATGTATCAATGTTCTTTAACAAGAAAAAAAATGTACTGACTATTTAAGAGGAGCACTTTTGATGAAAGAAGGTGAATTTTATGCAGGAGGGCTTGAGCTACATTTTTTTCATAATCCTGAGTTTGAAAATATTGATGCCATAGAAGAGGACAGTGACAAAGCAGCGGCCATCGCCAGAAATGCGCTACGAATTTTAATGATGGGATGGCGGGATAACTGGCATGAAATTTTATCTTTTAAAGTGTTTAAAGCAGTATTGATTCGCAGAGATAGGGAATTAATGCGGGGCATGCGCCTGGCATTTCAGCAAGGTTTTAATTTTATTTATGAGCAATTACAAGCAAAAAATGCGCTGTCAATTGAGCAACATAGGCAAGCTGAATTATATATTAGCAACTGTTTAACCTTACTTCCCTTTAGCGATATCAATCCTTATGAATCTATTGCTATTCCTCAATGGGTAAAAAATGAATGGCGTCTGGTTGATTATAAAGTTGTTCCTGTTGAATTGACTCCAACTCATGGTCTGAAAAAATTATTTATTCGAGATGAAGATCGGGTATTTGCTTATGCTTTGGAACCGATTACTGACGAAAATGCTGAGCCTCATCTTGTATTTATGGGAACAACTTATCCCGCAGGACAGGGGTTTTCTGAACAAGTCAATACTGATCTTAAAGGCTTTGATACAGTCGGCAACCAACTGTATCGGAGTGGCCGAAACCGATTACTCACCTGGCTTTCTACACAAAGCAAAAAAGTTCGAGTATGCGGTACCAGTTTGGGGGGATCTTTATCACTGCTCTTGGCAATCGATCAAGGTGATAAATTATCTAGTGTCTATCCTTTGAATCCCGCAGGACTCTATGATTCCTGGTTTAAGAGTCATTTTGACAGGTGGGATCAATTCATCAACAAGCCGCACGTTCTTATCCAAAAACAAGGCAATGATCCGGTTTCCCGATTTGGTATATGGAAATCTGATTGGGATGTGGTTCATGTGACTCCCCCGCCTGATAAACAGGGGCCCAATGAATTCGTTGATCATGCGCTTAATTATGCAGGTTTCGCTGAAACGAAATTTATTGGGGTGGATACGGAGCAAGATAATGAAGAACACCGTCAGCGCAATTTCTGGCTTTATACTCTTGGTCGAGGAATAGTTTATTACCTAGCCTTGCTGCCTTATCGTTATCTTGTCCGTCCCTCTATCTACTATGCAGCAACCCATAAAACGCAATTTTTACTACTCTCAGCTTCCATTTTATTACTTACTTTGTCAGCCATTTTATGGCCAAGTGTGATACTTTCATCTGCTTTTGTACTGACCTTTATTGGTCTGCCTTTTTTAATGCACGCGGCGTTTAAATTGGGTAAAATGATTGCTACTGTGTTCAGTAATGAAAAAATACCTCCCGCCGCCTGTCATGATCCCGCATTACCTCGAAACCCATTACTTGATATTTACAATAATCAAATTGAAGAAGCATTTAGTGTAAAAGAATTAGGAACTTACTATCATGCCAAGCGCGTGCTTGTTAAAAATAAGCCATTTATACCAGAATCTGAGAAAGAAGGTGAAAAAGATAAGTTGGGTGGTTTTTTTAAAAAAGAATTACTTGGTAAAAGCTTAGAAAAAAATAGCGAGCAAACTTTGATAACTGTTAGAAATACTAAAGCAAAAATTTATGACATGCGGCAAACTATACGTCTAATGAGCCAAATTGGTTTTCACTCAAAAGAAGCCTTGATAGTTATTTTAAAAGAAAATCATGAAAATTATATAAACGGTAAGCGTGGTAGCCCTTCTTGTCAACGATAATTAAAAAATAGGAGTTGCCTCTATCGGATGACAGCAGTAATTGACGCATGCAAAAAATTTGCATGGTATGGTGAATTGACACAGCCTTGATACCAAGCCTCGATGTCATTGTTGGTTTTAAATTAATATATATGTATAATATTTGTCTTATTCATTTTTATCATGTCATTATGATTAAATATAAGTCTTTTCATGCCTATCTTGATAAACATCTTCCTGGTTTATTTACTATTCGACTAAAAAATTTTTTCAGTTTCTTGCCCTTTGTAAAACCTGTAAATCCTCAGCTGATTAAGTTAAGAACGCTAGTAGATCGGGCTAAAATCTCGCCAAATTCCTATGACTATTTAAGTTATTTTGAAACTTCATTAATCTGTCCAGGAATTTTTAAAGGTCTTGACTCGTTTATTTATTCGGATGGAGAATATAATGCTTTGCCATCCAAGAAAAGTTCAACCACTGCCAAGGTAAATGCTAACACTGCGCTTCCTCCAGCAACATCAGTGATTTCAGCTGAAAAAGCACCTGATTATGTTAACCAAGTAATGGGTCTTTTAGAGAGCCAGCGTTGGCAAAAAGCGCTTGATCATTTTCTTTCTTCAATTGAAAAAAATGAAGTAATAAAACTTATAATAAATTTACTTTCACAGTATTCCACTTTAAAGCATCATCAGAAAGAACACTGCATTCTCTATCTGGTCGACTATGCAAACCTAAATAAAGATGGCTTGAAGAATCAACTATTCAATGAGTTGCGTGAAGAAAAAGATATCTTACAGTATCGCCTGTTATTACAAATTAAAAGTAGTGTATACATTGATAAACTACTCACCGCAATTGATTTACTGGGGCGTCAGCAATCTTCAAATGAGAAACAACAGTACGGCGTTCAGCGTGATTATCTGCAAGTTAGGTATACCTTAAGAAACATGCGTGATGGAAGAGTAATTTATGAAATACCAGAAGTATTAGCTAGTGTAGAAAAAGCCTTCAGTACGTGGAAAAGTGGGCATTCTGTTCATGATGAATCTATCCAGCAAATAATAGATGAAATTGGTATTGCTTTACACACGTTAAAAGACATCATTGATGATTTTGAAATGACACCAAGCCTCAAAGAAAGCTTTATCAAGGAGGAAAAAAATGCCAGAGCCAATTTTTTACTCATGGAAGAGCGGCAAGAGTTTACACAAAAATTGCGATCGGGCGAAATTGCCGTGGTATCTATTCAAAGACTTAGAGAGTTGTATCCCGACGAAAAGAGTTATCAACAGATAAGTAAACAATGTCATAAGTTTGGCATAACCGTTTTTGATGCTCTGGATCCTGAAGAAAAAAAGCGAGCTTTGCAAGAGCATAATGCCATGAAGTTTTTGTCCACTCAACTGGGTTAAAGAGGCAAGTCTCTGAATTTTTTTAAAGCGGCAATGTCTTTAATGACAGTAAGACATTGCTGACCTTGGCAAATGTAGGCACAGCATTCGCCTCTAGCCTTTTTCATGGCTAAGCCTTCGGGAAGTTTTCCCGCGTCTTCAGGAATGGCAAAGGTATAATTGTAAGTTTCTTTGACAATATTTTGCCAAGCTTTCATTTCTTCTTGTTTACCACCACGAATTATAATAATTTCGGAGGGGTTGAAATACTCCTCCAAACCCAGTAGCAATGAGCAATGTTCTGCCGGATAGCGGATTAGCAAATTCCATGCAGCTTTTAATGTTTGCTCGGCAGCATAGATGTAACGTGTTTCTCCGATTAAATACCCCAGAGTGATAAGGGCACGAACCAAAACTCCATTGCCGGCTGGTATTGCATCATCCATCATTGATTTGGGACGATATAATAATTTTTCGTGCTGTTCAGCTGTAAAAAAGAAGCCACCGGCTGTTTCATCAGGAAAATCAGTTAACACTGTTTCCGCCAGGTCAATGGCAAATAATAAATGTTCGGTATTCCATGAGATTTCCAGTGAAGTGAGTAAAGCATCGAGTAAAAAAGCGTAATCATCAAGGTAGGCGGACAGATAGGCTCTGCCATTCTTATAGCTGGCAAATAACTGCTGCCCATTCCACAAAGTAGTATGCATAAAATGCAGGGCTTCTTGTGCTGAGCTAATATATTTTTCTTCGTTTAAACAATATCCTGCTAATAACATGCCCTTAATCATTAAAGCATTCCAGGACGCTAAAACTTTCTCATCGCGAGAGGGGGGGACACGATTATTGCGTACTACTAACAATTTTTTTATGGCCGAATTAAGAAGTGCATTCACGTTAGAAAGAGGTATTTCTAATGCTTTACTAATAGCTTGTGGCGTTTGGCTGATATAAAAATGCCAATGATTTTCAAAATTAGGCGCTTTATCCAAACCATAATGTAAGGAAATAACTGCATATTCCTCCTCAGTAAGTAAAGAGTGAATTTCTTTTTTATCCCAGTAGTAAAATTTGCCTTCTTCCCCTTCAGAATCGGCGTTCAGGCTGGAGTAATAACCGCCTTCTGGAGATTGCATCGTTGTGATGACCCAGTCAGCAGTTTTCTTTATAGTGGCTTTAAAAGCGGATTTATTCTGCGCTTTGGTAGCCAAAGCGTAAATGCTCAGGAGTTGACCATTGTCATAAAGCATTTTTTCAAAATGAGGAATGCGCCATTTTTGATCAACCGTATAACGGTAAAAACCACCACCCAACTGGTCATAAATTCCCCCAGATGCCATACTCTTTAAAGTAGTTGACACGAAAGCAGAATCGTTTCTTAGTAAAAACTCCAGCTTACTTACTTGTGGAAATTTAGGCGCGCTACCAAATCCTCCATATTTTTTGTCGTAATTTTGTTCGAGTTGCTCCATGGCAAGCTGTAATGGTTGTTTATTTAATGAGAGAGTAAATGTCTTATTCTGCTGTTGTAATATACGCCTTAATTCCACACCTTGCTTCTTAATATCTTCTTGCTGGGTATGATATAAGTGGGCAATGGTCTTTAATACAGTTTTAAAACCGGGCATCTGATAGCGTTCTGTAGGAGGAAAATAGGTGCCGCTAAAAAAGGGAGTGAGGTCAGGGGTTAAAAAGATAGTCAATGGCCAGCCACCACTTTGCTGACTTAGATAATGATGTGAAGTTTGATAAATTTTATCTAAATCAGGGCGCTCTTCTTTATCAACTTTAATATTCACAAACAATTGATTCATTAAAGTCGCTGTCTCTGGATCTTCAAATGATTCGTGAGCCATCACATGGCACCAATGACAGGCAGCATAACCAATTGAAAGTAAAATAGGTTTATTTTCTTGCTGGGCTTTTTTTATCGCTTTTTCTCCCCATGGATACCACTCAACTGGATTATAGGCATGCTGTTGAAGATAGGGACTTGGTTCGTGGATTAAGTGGTTCGTTGGAAGAGACATAATAGTCGCTTTTACAGATAGCTATTATTGTTACTATAGCAAACATCCTTTTAATTAGAGGGGAAAGGTTAAAGCGGAGAGCTTTAACCTTTTTGCAGAATTATTAATTTGGTGTTGCAGTAGCTGGAGCTGAAGTAGTTTCTGAAGAGGTGTCAGTTATGGTTGACCCTGTATCAGTGGATGGTGCACTTATCAAATATTTTTTAGCAAAATCAGTTCCAATACATTCGCCAATCTTGCGTCCCCAGGTATTGGCTGTTTTGCTGTCAATGGTTGCTGGTAAGTTTGCATAATAGTCAGATTGACACTTTTCAAAGCTTGGTGCAATTAATGTTACGCATTTGGTATTGTCTATATTGCGGTCATTAAGTTTTTTCTTAATGGAAGCATCATCGAAAAAACCCTGGCAGATCATTGTGGGGGCCAAAGATTTAAGTTGTGCAAACCAGGTATCCTTGGACATATTTGCCGTTGAGTTGGTTGTGTTATCGGCTGAAGAATCTGAGCTGACTGGAGGTGTTCCTATTAAATGTTTTGTGGCAAAATCAGTTCCTATACATTCGCCCATGGTATGTCCCCATTTAGAGGCATTTTCTTTATTAATGGTGGTGGGCAAGCTGGAATAGTACTGGGTTTGGCATTTATCAAAGCTTGCAGGAATCAAAGAGACACATTTGGCATTATCAATTTTTAATTCTTCCATGCGTTTTTTTAAGGCAGCATCTTCAAAAAAACCTTGACAGATAACAGTAGGTGCAACTGATTTTAATTTTCCTAACCAATCATCCTTGGTCATTTCGGTTGGGGAGGCTGCTATACCGGATACAGGCAGTACTGCTCCAATGCTCATTAAGGCCATTAAGTTAGATTTTATTGACATTTTTGTTATTCCCTTAATCGTCATTTACTCTAGTAGAATAGACAAAAAACGATGTTTTTACTAAATATAAATGGATTTTTTTCTCCAATAATCTAAACATTTGCTGTGCTTTGTTCTAAAATTTTCCATTATGCTTGTTCTATGTGACGCAAAGAATTAATTGATAGAGTTGAGTTGGCAAGACTATTATCGAGAGGAAAAATAATTTCAATGATGCAAAAATTACTGCGTAATTTTTATGATAGAGAGACGGTTACTGTCGCTCAGGAACTTTTGGGTAAATACCTGGTTCATCATGTGGATGGTTTAATACGCATTGGTAAAATTGTCGAGGTGGAAGCCTATTTGGGAGAACAGGATTTGGCAGCGCATTCCTCCAAAGGGATAACGCCACGTACACGAACCATGTTTGGTCCACCCGGATATGCTTATGTTTATTTGATTTATGGAATTCATCATTGTGTTAATGCGGTGACTGAAAAAGAAGGTAATGGCACAGCTGTTCTTTTGCGTGCGTTAGAACCGGTTAGTAATATCGCAGAGCGCACAAAAGGTCCTGGTTTGCTTTGTAAAGCAATGCAAATCGATAAGCGTTTAAATGGACATGATTTATTAAGTGACAATTTTTATATTGCGCAACCACCCGATGAGGGTACCCTTGTGATTCAAAAAAAACCAAGAATTGGAGTAAATTATGCCAAGCATTGGGCAGAAAAGTTGTTAAGATTTTACATTAAGGATAACCCTTTTGTTTCAAAACCATAATTATGCTTATGGCGTCAGATGTACTAAAGCACTAAGGGAGCCGTGTTCATGAATTTCCTTAATGGCCTGAGCAAATAAAGCTGTGGCATCGAGCACTACCACCTTTTTGTCCAATAGCTGTTTTTTCACCCTGAAAGGAGGAATACTATTGGTGATAATTATTTTCTCAAGATAGGGAAGAGAGAGTGTGTTGTTAGCATCTCCGACAAAAATTCCGTGGGTAGCACACACTATAATTCGTTGGACTCCTTTTTTATGCAAAACCTCCGCAGAAAGTCTGATGGTGGTGCCAGAGCTAATCATATCATCAACGATTACAACAATCCCATCTTTAAGTTCACCAATAACCTCCTGACTACTTGAAACGACCTCCAGATTTCTTTTTTTATCGATAAAAGCTTTACCTACCTCTCTATGAAGTAAGCCAGACAGCGTTTCTCTTAATTGCTCTGCACGTTTAAGGCCGCCTGTATCCGGTGACACTATGGTAACTTCTTCATTATTTATAAGAGTGGCAAGATAGGGGGCAAAGAGTACTTGAGCCTCCAAATGTTCTGTCGGAATACGAAAAGCATTCTGAAAGGCAGCAAGGTTATGAATATCCAGGGTAAGAATGCGATCGGCACCTATCGCTTCCAGCAACTGTGCTACATACCGTAATGTAACTGGATCGCGTGCTTGTGTTCTTCTATCTTTACGAGCAAATGCAAAATAAGGAATAACTGCCGTAACGAATTGTGCAGAAGCATCTTTTAAAGCACCAATAAAAAATAAAAGCCGACACAGTTTGTCATGAATACTTGCCTTATCTTCATGAAATAAAGATTGTATTAAGAAAACATCACGTCCTCTCACATTGTCAAGAGAACGAACTTTATGCTCTCCATCAGCAAACTCTACTTCTTCGTGCGTGGAAAGAGGAAGTGCTAAATGAGCTGCTATTTTTTGTCCCCAATCCAGCGAAGTGTTCAATGCAAAAAGTTTAATCTCCATCTTTACTTTTCCTTGGTTAACATAGAATAAACTTCGTTTGCCAATCCATCCGCAGCTGCCAAAAAACTATACTTAACTCGAGTTTCTCCTGCTTCATAATGCAGTTTATTTGTACCAGCGAACAAAAGCTTGCCTCCTGCCTCGCGAAGAATAACTTCAGGACCGCAAAGATCCCACAAATGGCAATGCCCCGAAAAGTTAAAATAAAGGTCGGCCTCTCCTTTAGCAATTTTGGCGAATTTTAATCCCAGAGAACCACATTTATAAACGTCGCTGACGCCTAACTTCCTGGCAATTTCATCGGCCTTAGTGCTCCAGTGTCTTCTGGACTGTATCAAAATCGCCTGCGAAGGATGTGAAATTGCTCTGACTTTAAGATTAAACGTTTCTTTGCTGGTGATGTAAAACGTACCTTGATTTTTAATCGCATAGAAAAGTTCATTGGTGTCAGGTTGATATACAACCCCAAGACAAGCTTTTTTATGAATAGAAAGTCCAAGCATAATAGACCACTCTCCGCTTCCAGCAACGAAATCCGCTGTGCCGTCAATTGGATCTACAAACCATATGCGTTCTTTGGATTGACTCCTTAAGGGAGGTGGTTCTTCTTCTGAAATAACGAGATCCGCAGGGAAAGTAGTTACCAGGTTGTTTAATAAAAATTGACTTGCTGCTTTATCGGCATCGGTCACTAAGCCTAAATGTTTGCCTTTATCATACACTTTATAACCTTTAGCTCGGATAGTCTGTACCAGAAAACCTGCTTCACGCGCAAGACTGATGGCAAATTTTAATTCTTTATCCAAATCCATTTTTAAACTCATCATGCAATTTGTCCTTATTGATGACAACATTCGTCATTTTGTTTTGCTGGTTGCGAGACAAGAACAATGTCAATCAATTGGCTTTATTTGATCTAAGTGTATTATCTTTAGTATTGCAAATTGTTATCGAGAGGTTATCCTCCCAATGAAGTTAATCAATCACATATTATGAGGTTTATTTAACTGCATTGGAATCGATTACTTTATGCTATAGCTCCTTGGCAACTGATTTTGTAACTCTAAACTCTTTTAAAGGAAATTTGATGACCGACTTTTTCTCAGGGATGCATTATTTTTTTCTAGGGTTTAAAAATTTGACTCGCAGAGGATTGAGAACCTTCGTAATTTTGCCTATTATTTTCAATCTTTTAATTTATGCCGCTATTGCCTATATTGGCTATCATTATTTATCACCGTTAGTTCATCATTATGTGAGTAAGCTTCCAGAATGGCTTAGTTTTTTAAGTAGCCTTTTTACTATCCTTTTCTTCATTTTATTCATTTTGTTTTTCTTAACCACCTTTTCAGTGTTAGCGAATGTTTGTGCGGCTCCTTTTAATGGTTTATTAGCTGAACGTGCGCAAAAATTAATAAAAAATGAAGCTTTGCCTGAGCGGGGATGGCTAATTCTCATCATTCAGGCTATAAAACGCCAGAGCCAGTTTCTCCTTTTTTATATACCTCGTTTAATCTTAATGTGTGGGTTATTTTTTATCCCGCCACTACATCCTTTATTACCTTTCCTATGGTTTTTATTTAATTCCTGGATATTAAGTATACAGTATCAGGACTTTGTAATGGACAACAACTTAATTGATTTCAAAAAAATGCGACAGATGATTAGCCATAAAAAGGCTTTATCCTTGGGGTTTGGTATGACGATTAGCGGGTTAAGTTTCATTCCTTTTCTTAATCTTATTATTATGCCTGCAGCGGTGGTGGGTAGCGTATATCTTTTTACAAAAGAATATTCTGCGGCATAATTCTAAAATTAGACAAAATTATAAAAATAGAATATAGTAAGGAGGAATGGATCAAATTAAAGAGACAATCATGAAAACTTCTGCTCAAGTAGCGTTGGCCGTTCCTAATGAAGTAGCATGGAAAGCTCTAAAAAATTTAGTGGAAAGATTTAATTTCACCAAGGAAGAAGCGCTTCGGCTGATGGGGGATATGCCCGTTTCCTCCTATTATAAAGGGATTAATAAACATGATGGTAATTTAACGCGAGATGAGAAAGAACGTATTTCTTTATTACTAGGAATTTATAAAAATTTACGAATTTTGTTTGTTGATAGCAATCAAGCCATGTCCTGGATCAATAGAGAAAATACCTTGCCTCCGTTTAATGGCATTACTCCAAGAAGCTATTTGATGGAAGGAAGTCTCCTGCGATTAGCCGAAGTGCGACGATTTTTAGATTTTTGGAGAGGGTATTAAAAGGATGTTCACTTACACTGATTTTAAGGAAAAAACGCATCGCCTTATTCCATCACGCTACCCTCCAGTCACGTTATTTGATTGGGCTGACTCTCAAGAAGAGCTCGAGCAGATAGCTCATTTGGAAGGGTTAACGAATGAACGTCTAACAACAGAATACGGTCAAATATCTCTGGTGGCAAAAGAAGATTGGGTAAGTGGGCCTGGGTCAACACCATTAATGGCTGCTTTTACCCATTTTGGTGTTTCACGATTTAGTGATGGAACCATGTATGGAATTTATTATGCAGGGGATTCGGTCAAAACGGCCATTGCAGAAACTAAATTTCATCGAGAGCGTTTTTTGGCAGCATCAAACGAGCCGCCCTGCATTGTACAAATGCGGGAGTACACAGCTTATGTCACTAAAAGTCTAATAAACCTCTGTGATAACCGTTATCAAGAGTATTTAAATCCAGATGTTAATTCCTACTACAAAAGCCAGGAGTTTGGACGGGAAATAAAACGGCAAAATGAATGGGGTATGGTATATCCCAGTGTAAGGAGTACTACTTCGCAGGCACAGTGTCTGGCTGTTTTAAGACCTCCTGCCTTAACTATTCCCAAGCAGGCTGGACACTATGATTATATTTGGGATGGAAATGCAATCTCAGAAGTAAGAAAATCTATAAATTTTAAATAGCTAATTTGCAAAATTTTGCTATCCTTAGAAAGGCAGTACTTAAGCGTTTAACTGCTAATTAAGATGAAATATCTTAATGTAAGGAGTCATTTGTCAGGGTAGACATTCAGTTGTCTATTACCAGAATAAATAAATTTAATAACTGGAGATACAACGATGAAAAAGCTAGTATTAAGCGCCTGTTCTTTATTTCTTTTAATTCTCAGCATTCCTTCCTGGGCTGATAAAGTGGTCATCAGCGGTAGTCCTGTAGTACTGGAGCAGCGCGGTGATGTCTATTATGTGCCAGATACTTATACTGCCACTACCGATTATCATTATGTAACGATAGGTGGTGTTAACAAGGTTTGCTATGCAGAAGCACAACCAAGTCTGGCTTCATTAAATACTCAAATCATTGATGTACAAGTGGGTGGTAGCAAAGTGCAATGGACTTGCTATCCTTATGATGAAACCTATTTTACAGTAAGCCCTTAATTTGTAGAAATAAATAATAATAGCGGATTTTTCCGCTATTATTATGTTAGATGTCCTCTCATCCCTGATCTCATTAAAACCCCAATAAAACGCACCAAAATTTTTCTAAAGTAATCAGAAATCTTATGCTGAACTGTTGAATTTCAGATGATAACCTGGAAATGAAACAGTTAGTGATATACTAATTGTATTGATGTAATACAATAAGATTCCTTATTGCTCAAATGCAAGGGTTGACACCGTGAAAGGATTTATCTCTGAAGAGCTTACTGAATTTGCGCAAATGATTTATCAGCAAGGGATTACTGATGATCTTGCATCTCAAGTCATTGAATTATTAATTGATAAAATTGGACTTATGTTGGGAGGGGCTTATTTTTCTTCAAGCCAAGCCGTTTATAAGGCTACGACGCAATTTCCTGCCCCAGGCAACGCACGGGTGGCTTGTTATGGTGATAAACTCTCTCCTGAGCAAGCGGCTTTTATAAATGCAAGTTTTGGCCATGCGCAAGATTTTGATGATACTCACATTCAAGCCATTACTCACCCTGGTGGTGTTGTTATTCCTACTGCTTTTGCTGTAGCTAATCAATCAGCTGCTACAGCACAACAAATTCTTTGTGCTGTAGCAGCGGGTATTGAAATTATGATTCGTATTGCTTACTCCATACCAGCTTGTCATGCTAAAGGATTTCATACCCCAACTGTAGCAGGTCCCTTTGCAGCAGCAATTACTGCCAGTTTATTGTTAAATTTAAATCAACCACAATGCATCAATGCCCTCGGTATTGCTGGAAGTTATGCCGGTGGGTTATGGGAGTACACCCAAACAGGTGGTACAGCAAAACGTATGCATTGTGCCATTGCTACCACTGCTGGCATTAAAGCGGCTTATCTTGCAGCCCAGGGAGTTACTGGTCCTCATTCCATTTTAGAAGGAAAATTTGGTGTGTGTCAGGTATTTGATGATGGCTCACATATTCAACGGTTGAGTAAGGAATTGGGTGAAGAATTTTTATTAAAAGGTATTGCTATAAAACATTATAATTGTCCATTTAGCATTCATGCTGCTCTGGAAGCTTTATTGAATATTTGTCAATATCAAAAAATTGAAGTAGACGAAATTGAAAAAATAGAAGTGGGTACCAGTCGATTTGCACTGAATCATGTAGGAAAAATCCGACATCCAAAGAATGCAATGGAAGCCCAGTTTAGTATGGTTTTTACATTGGCTTTGTCACTTTTAAAAAATCCGCCTCAGATGCATGATTATACTGAAGAAAATATCAACGACCCAAAAGTGCACTTGTTGTCCAATAAAATTCGCTTACATGAAGATGCTTTGGCAACCAGAGAACAAAGTGAGAATATGGGAAGTATTGTTAAAGTAACCACTCGAGATAAACGATGCTTTGAAAAGCGTATCAAATATGCAAAAGGAACTCAGCAAAATAGACTATCAATCGCAGAAATTGAATCTAAATTCAAAAATTGTGTGTCGCCTGTAATGAATGAGAAAAAATCTACTCTATTGTTAGAAAAAATTAAAAATTTTTCTAACTTAACAAGCAGCGAGGAATTGACTGATCTATGGAGTTTACAAGGAGAGGTTGCAAAAGTCGCTGGAGGTGAGCTATGAATACAGCGTTAATTGTAATTGACTTTATTAACGATATTGTTCATTCAGACGGTAAAATAGCCGCTGCTGCGGCCTTTGTTGAAAAAAATAATACAATCCAAAATACAAATAAGCTGATTGAGATGGCAAGAAGAAAGCAGCTTCTGCTCTTGTTTGTAAAAGTAGGATTTTCTAAAGATTATCGAGAGTGTCCGACAAATTCTCCTGTATTTGGCAAAGCCAAAGAATCACAAGCCTTGCAGCTTGACACCTGGGGAACTGAATTTCATAAAGAGCTGGCAGTTGTACCTCAAGATATTGTCATTATCAAACATCGGGTAAGTGCCTTTTATGGTACTTCATTAGACATTTTTCTCCGTATCAACCGAATTAACACCCTATTGCTCAGTGGTGTAGCTACTAACATGACAATTACTTCTACTGCCAGAGAAGCTCATGACAGAGATTATAACGTTGTTATTGTTGAGGAGGCATGTGCAGCAGCTACAGATAAAATTCATAAAAATAGTTTAGAGTTGCTCTCACGGGTAGCAAAAATAGTACCTTTTGCGCAGGTAGAAACGGCGATTTCATAGACTATTCTTTATATAGAGGAGAATTTATTGAAAAGGGAAGAGTAAATGGCCACTATGGTAGGAACACAGGAAAAATTTGAAGACGCACTCTATGGGCTATGCGAGTTGGATTTTGAAATTGTTGAGGCATACAAGACCGCTATTAACCGCCTTGATAATGCTACCTACAAGCACAGGCTTACAGAATTTAAAAATGATCATCAATGCTATATTAAAGAGATTAGTAATTTGCTTAAAAAGCATAACAAGATTGCGCCAACAGGTCCTGGCGCTAAAAAATTATTAACGCAAGGGAAAGTTGTTTTTGCTGATCTTTTTGGTGATGAAGCTATTCTTAAAGTACTACTTTTCAATGAGAAGGATGTCAAAACGGCTTTTGAACGTTTAAATTGCCATGAAACTAAATGGAGAGACGCTGCCAACGTTTTAAAACGTGGCTTAGGCAATGAAAGAAGACATCAACATTGGTTTGAGGCAATGCTGGAACAATGATGCTATTATTTTTTAGCATAAATGACGATTGATAATAAAACGAGACTCATACCCACACACTGCAACACTGTTAATTGTTCATTAAGGATAATCCATGCCAGCAAAACAGTGGCCACAGGCATTACCGCGGTAGAAAGAGAAGCCATAATGCCGTCAACTAATTGATAGCCAAAATACCAGAACACGTAAAATAAACCTGAGCTTAGCCCTAAAATAAACAAAATCCACCAGGTGTTGAGGTCTAAAGCAGGGGTGGCAAAATAATGATTAATTCCTGCCGGTAATATCAAGGCCGCATTAATGCCATTCATGAGTGCTGAGGTAATAAAGACAGGCAAACGATTAGGATGCATTTTACATAGTACGTAGTAAGTTGCTTCGGGTAAAAGGGAGAATAAAATAATAAAATCTCCAAAAAAAGAATGAATGGCATGATTGCCTTGTAATTTATCATAAGCAATGATAACAAGGCCGATTGTAGCAAAAATAATGCATAAACTTTGCTTGGCTGCAATTTTTTCTTTCAGAATAATCCAGGACATTATAGCAATAATGGCAGGTAGGGTACTGGTGATGATACCTGCTACATTGGCATCAGTATAATGTAATCCTAAAAGCATCAGGCAATTAAATAATATCCCAGCAGACAGTGCCTGAGCAAAAATAAATATCCAATCGCGGCGATTAAGCTGAGAAAAGTAGTAGCGCAAGGAGAATTTTCTGGCTGAGCTTAACCAATGCAAAGGAAATAATATTATGGTGGCTAAAGCAAAACGCATCGCCAATAAGAAAGTGAGAGGTATCGATGAAAGAATTACTTTTGAAGAAACAATATTAACTCCTACCATAATTTGAGCAAGAATTAAAAATAATAAGCCTCTATGCCAATGTGCCTTCTTTTGCATAATGTACTCAAACCCTGCGTGTTTTATAAAAGCCATTTTACCAGTATTCGAAAAAGATTAATTATCCAAAACACGCATATATTTTGCTTTTAGGTTCATATGCCGCCATTGAGTAGGCGAGAGTCCATAAGTCTGGTGAAAGCGTCGGCTAAAGGCAGATACATTTTCATAGCCAATTCGATAGGCAATTTCCTCGATACCTAATTCCTTATTTAGAAGCAATTGCTGGGCGTATTGGAATTTTTTCATTCGCCAGTATTCTGCCAGGGTAAAACCAGTGCTTAGCCTAAAACGCCGCTGAAGTTGACTTTTACTCAAGTGACAGTGTTTAGCTAATCGAGCAATATCCACAGGTGTTGCTAAATGCTGAGCGATCCAGTCTTTTGCTTGAATCACAGTACGATCAAAAGTTTTTAAATCAGTTAAAAGCAGACTAACCAAGAGCTGATAGAGATGGTAATTTGCCAAAGGATCGGATTGAGTTTCCAGATAGCAGTGAACAAATTCAAGATATTTTTTTAAAGCAGGATTTAAGTTTAAAAAAGAAGGTAATTTGTGCGTGAGCCATTCACTGGAGTTATAAGGTAGATCAACTACTAAAAATAAATTGTTGTCACTGCCAGCAAAACAGTGTCTTATATCTGAGCGAATATTAGCAGCCGTCATTTCTTTGACAACTCCAGCTTGCCCTCCAATTTCAAGCTCGAGCTGACCTTTGAGAGGTAGGACTAATTGAGTAAAATCATGGCTATGGCTGCAAGTCTCTGTTGTATAGGATCGTAAAGAAAAAAGAACAGACATGATTCTCTAATTTTTCAATATCAAAAGTAGCAGTTTATCACAGGGTTCAGCAAAAACATCTCCTACATGTAACAAATACTATCATACTTTCATCTGTTATAAATTTGACATATTGGGTATTTTATCTATACTTAAAGTGCAGGTTGAATGTTAGATCCCATGTGTTGGGAGCTACGTTTTAACCTCTCCACCTTCGGGTGGATTTTTTTTATTCCCATTCCCAAATCCTTTTATTCTTTCCCAAAAAGACTCTCTATTCTGTTAAGGACAAATGGGTTAGCCCATCGACTCCTGTTTTCGACGCATTCTTGTTATAATGACTTGTTAATACCATTGGATGTAGCCTAAGCATCCAAAAATTATACGCATCTTTCATAGGTAAAATTTGAGAATGCTACTGTTTGGCTAGGTTAAAATATAGGCTGAATTGAAATCAATGTAAGGATGTGTAATTGTGTAGCAGGGGTAGCTTTTGTTCTCATGGAGGAAAGATGAGTTCCCATGATCTACTAAAGGAAATAGAAACGCTTATTAAGAGTTATGACTGGACTGAAGAGGTGCGTTTTAATTGGCTACGCAATTTTGGAAAAACACTGGTTTTTTTTCAAAACCCTGATTATGCATTGGAGTTTGATGCTTTAAACCAAGCGGAATCGTTATACCCCAGAGGCATTCTGGCAATTAATGGTTTACTTAACCGAAACTGTGCAAATGAAATAAAAATTGCTGGTATTAAAAAAATTTTACGCGATAAAGGGTATGATGGAGAGGATGAAGAGAAGAGTTGGCTAAGAACAGACAACACGCATACAGTTTATGGGCAGTTGGCAAGAATGATTGCTAACTATGAAAAAAATGAAAGCTGCTATATCCCAATAAAACTGTAGAGCCATTTTAGCTCACAGTGCTAGTGATGATATTACATTACTTTAGTGTGTTTGGAACGGGAAAAGGTAGTAAAAGTCTCTAATTTTAGTTCGGAGAATGTTTATGCAATATATTGATGTGAATGACGTAAGGAAGTATGCCAGGAATGTTGAGGAAGCTTGTGGGCGAACCGGTATACCCGCCAAGTTTCCCGAAAAAACATGGGAAGAGAATGTAGCCTATGTTGAAGCAACGTATAATGATCTTCGCAAAAATACCTCGAAAAAAAATTTTGAAAAATATGCTCAAGCCATTTACTTGGCTGCTTATTGGCTAAATGAGGCATCAGCTGAAGAAAAACGAGAAAAACAACCCTTTTTTACTCATCATATTGCAACACTTAAACAAGGTACTGAACACCTTCTTCATGTCCATATTCCTGCCCCTCGTGTAGTCTATGAAGCAAATGAGAGGCGTACAACAGCAGCCGCTATTTTTTTTCAGAGCCCAGTGTTTAAGGAACTATTAGCTTATAGAGATTTCTTAAAGGACTATAGGGGTAATCATTTTTTTGGTTTACTTCATAATCGCAACGATTACCACATTTTGAATGAACTTATTCAATCGTTAAGTGCTCAAAAATCAATGGAAGGGATTCAGACTGTGTTTGAGGATTTCTATCATGAGAATAGCCACAATGGCCATACTCGCTATGAGGCTATAAATCGAAGACAAGATATTTTAAGTATGATTCTTTCTCTATTTGGTGTTAAAGAAAAAACGAGTACTGCTTTGCTTGATGAAATAAGTAAATACGCTAAAAACACCTATGAGTGCACTTCTGCGGATGAAACGCCAGTTTGGCCTACTTTCAGCTATAGTCCGGGCTAGCAAAGCCCGAATTTATTCCAGCAGGTTATGCAAATCCAGAGAGCACAATTTTACCTCTGGATTGATTGCTCTCCAGAAGCTCATGAGCTTTGCGCAAATTGGCGGCATTAATAGTACCAAAGCTCTTGTTAAAAGTAGTTTTAATGACTTGCTTGTCTACTAGATGTGCAACCTCATTTAGAATATGATGTTGCTTAATCATATCAGGTGTTCTAAACATGGAGCGTGTATACATCATTTCCCAGTGGATCGAGATGCTTTTAAGCTTGAAAAGAAGAATATTAAGATGCTTCGGATCATCAATTAAGGCAAACTTTCCTTGTGGTTTTAAGCATTTAATTAATTCTTCAACATGCTCATCGCTATGGGTAAGGCTGATGACATAATCTACTTCAGAAATTTCTAACTGCTTTAATTGCTCTTGCATTGGTTTACTATGATCAATGACATGGTGTGCACCCTGATTGAATATCCACTGTTTGGATTCTTCTCGTGATGCTGTCCCTATTATTGTTAAAGAGGTAAGTTGGCGAGCTAATTGCACTAAAATAGAGCCCACACCACCGGCAGCTCCCGTAACTAACACACTGGATTTTTCACTGGCTGTAATACTCAAGCGATCAAAAAGGATTTCCCAGGCGGTGATTGCTGTTAGAGGCAGAGCTGCTGCTTTTTCAAAAGATAGATTTTTAGGTTTTAAGCCAACAATGCGTTCGTCCACCAAATGAAACTCACTATTGCAACCAGAACGAGTGATATCTCCGGCGTACCAAACTTCATCACCTGGTTTAAAAAGCGTTACTTGTTCTCCAACTGCTTTAATAATTCCTGCAGCATCCCAGCCTAATACCCGATACTGCCCGGGCTGCGGTTCTTCTCGAAGTCTTACTTTACAATCTACCGGATTTACTGCCACCGCTTTTATTTCTACTAAAACATCTCGTCCACTTGCCGTAGGTGTTGGAAGTTCTATATCCATTAATGAGTCAGTATTGTCGATGGGCAGTGATTTTGAGTATCCAATGGCTTTCATAATTTTCCTTAGTGTTAGCCTGACTAATTCCCTATCATATAGGAATATATTCGTTTTCTAAATTAGTATTCATTCGTTTAATAAATTGGTTAAATTGCTCTTTCTCTTCTTTACTGAAACCAGATAAGGCAAGGGCATTAAGATCTGTCGCGCAGCGATTCATGGCTTTTTTAACATCGAGTGCTTTTTGAGTCAGATAGATTAAAGAAATACGTCTGTCATTTTCAGAGGGTTTTCTGTAAATAAACCCATCTCGCTCCATGCGATCAAGTGTCCTCACTGCAGTGGGTTGTTCAATACCTATCAATTTGCACATTTGAGCCTGAGTTAAGCCATCTTGTTTAAAAAGCTCCAGTAAAAAGAAGGTATAGGCGTGTGTAATGGCATAAGGTTTTAATAAGTCATTGGCTTTTTTTATAAGCAAACGATTGGCTTTTTTAATTAGGCTGGACGTTAGCATCGTTTATCTCGGATAAATATCAATTGCTAATATATAGCATACTATGTTATAGTAAGCAATAATTTGTCGTGTTAAGGAAGTTAACTATGCCTAAACAACCTATGTACCAAGTTGATGCGTTTACTACCAAATTATTTGGAGGCAATCCTGCAGCAGTCTGTCCCTTGGAAGAATGGTTGGATGAGCAATTAATGCAATCCATAGCCACTGAGAATAACCTATCTGAAACAGCTTTCTTTATAAAAGAAAGAGACTATTTTCATATTCGTTGGTTCACACCCAATTCTGAGGTTGCTTTATGCGGGCATGCAACGCTGGCAAGCGCCTATGTTATCTTTGAAAAATTGGGTTATCCAGGTAACAGTTTGGTTTTTCAGAGCTTAAGTGGTGAATTAAGAGTGGCAAGACAAGGTGCTGCGTTGCAATTAGATTTCCCTTCACTTCCCTATACCGAGATTAAACCGCTACCAGCTTTATTAGCTGCAATGAATATAGTTCCTAAAGCTGTTTATGAAAGTACTTTTGATTTGTTAGTCATTTGTGATGACGAAAAAGATGTTAGAAATGCACAACTGGATCTGCATGCTATTAGCCAGTTGCAAAATAGAGGGGTAATTTTATCAGCCCCTTCAACCCAATTTGATGTATATTCACGTTGTTTTTATCCTGGTTGTGAGGTACCTGAAGATCCTGTTACAGGTTCAGCACATTGCGTTATTGCACCTTTCTGGAGCGAACGCCTGGGCAAGAAAACGATTCATGCTTTACAAGGGTTAAAGCGTCAGGGGGAACTCATTTGCGAGGTTAAAAATGACAGGGTATTATTAACAGGAGAATGTCGCTTATACCTGGAAGGGGCAATCACTTTAGCTTAAGCTGAATAGCAGCTGCTATAGGGAGAGGAATTTAGTTTCCTCTCCGATTTAGGCAAAGGTGTAACTTGCTTGTGCAAAAATACCATAACGTTTACTGTCAAAATCATTCAATGGTAAAACAATATCTGAAAATACTACGGAGCCTTTACTCATAAATTCCCAATATCTTGCTCCCAGGCCGATATTAAGCTGGTTTGTAATCGTATAAGCAGCTACCACATCTGCCATTAAGCCGTGTCCGTTGGCCTTCATCAAAATATTAGGGATTGCCCCAAGATCAAAACGCAAATGGTGGCTATCTTCATTTCTTAAATGTGCAATGGGTATATAGGCAATATCAGCATTTAGCAGAAGTTTTGAAGTTAAATGAATATCGGTAGTAATCCCCACGCGAAACGCGTCCCAGCGCGCTTTATTGCTAATGACATTGATAAAGAAAGGAATACTGACAAAACCAGGAGGACCGCATAATAAGCCACCGATATCGTCAGGATTACAGCGAGCCCCAAAGGCATGAATATTATCTCGCCAATAAAAATAGCCTGCAAGAATTCCCAAGCGCTCAAGATAAATAGTTTGATGGGGTTCAACGTTCTCATAAATATTGCCTCCCCAATTAAACGAGAGATAATCAATATTGCCATTTTTTAAGGAACTTGTCGTATCTAGAAATTTAATTTGTCCTGCTAAATAATCTTTATCCTCAAGATTGCCTTTATAAATAGAACCGGTAGCCACCAATCCTTTTACAAAAAGTCCTGAGGTATGTGCGAATTGGAAAAAAAATTCGGTTGAATTGGCACCCATTTTTTTATAATCCAGAACGGAGCCTGGGTTACCAAAAAAGGAATCAACAACGCTAGGGTCGTGATTCCAGCTAGTATTGCCAGTACTATGCCAGTATCTTATTCCAAGGGATGATTTCCAGGCAGAGGATTGGAATAAAGAATGATTTAAAGAAGAGGTGTGGGCTGAAACATTTAAAACGAATGCCCACAGCACTCCGCAAACAATTAATCTTAATTTCATAACGTTCCCTGTAATAGTGTACCACTATTGTGTGACGGCAACTTATAATAGATAAGATGCCAATTGAGTAAAGTACTTCATTCTTAGGTTTTATAACATACAATCGAGAGAATCAAGTCGTTGTTGAGTCGCCTCAATTTGTTGTTCCCGTTGAGTATGAGCAAAAAAGCAGACATTATTAAAGTGTAATTTTCCACTGTAATATCCAGTTGCTGCTTTTATAAGCATTGCTAAAAATGCTGTTCCGAACGTTCCTATTCCTAATAAAATATTGGCTAAAATAGGTTTCCATTTCTTTCGATGTGTCTGCATCTCTTCATCTTTGCTATGCAATTTAATTTTGAAATCCCTTTTAAACGCTGCAAAAATTTGCCCTTTTTTCTCATCGGAATCTGATGCTACGATATTAGTATAAAATTCATTAATTGTTTGGTTTAACTTATTGACGAGTTTAATGACGGTTTCTCCTTTTTCAGTATCTTCCTTTGCAAGTTGTTGACCATATTCTTTCAAGGGTTGAAGCAGGTTATGTAAGCTGGTGTCTTCATGAATGATCTTGTCCATTAACACAATATCTGTATGAGGGAAAACGGTTGTTATTATCTCTAACAGCTTCATGGAGTCTTGATTTGCACGAATACTTTGAAATGCCTTGAGTCTATGGAGCATGGGTAATAACATAATAAGCTTTGAAATTTTTCTTGGATGATAAGTTTCAAAGACTTGTTGCAATATTTGTGGGTCATTTTCAGTCTTTATTTGCATCATCTCGAGACGTTGTTCTTCAGGACATGCCTCTAGCAGAATGAGTAGTGAGTCCGGTTTCTTTAATACTTGAGTTAATATTTTTGGTGATCTCACCACTTGTATGAATTGTGATTGTGGCAAGAGACTAAGGGCTGCTTGCAGGGATTTGGGGTTCTGGATAGCGTTATCTAATACTGTTTGGCCTTCTTTATTTTGTTTTAATAGGATAGGCAAACGTTGCTCTTCTGGACAAAGTGCCAGGAGAGTTTCTAAAGACTTGGAATTACAAGTTGCTGTATGGAATACAGTTTGGTGCTTCTTATCTAACAGTAGTAAGTCAGCTTTAACAAGTTCTACGTCTGGATGGAATGTTAAAACAGTTTTTAATGCCTCTTCTTTTTTTACGAAACGATGCAAAACAGTTTGTCCTGTTTCATCAGGTATTCTTATCATCTCAAGAAATTGCTCTTTTGAACAAAGAGCTAACAGAATTTTCAATAGGTCCAGATTGTCTATCGCCTGATCAAATATCGTTTCCCCAGATTGATTAGTTTCCTTTAAAGCTTTTATTTTTTCATCGTCTGACCAGGAGGCTATGGTTTCATTGATTAGTACAAGGTCTTCTGTTTGTAGCAGCCAATGGAAAAAAGGTTCTTGTAAGTTAAAGCGCGAATAGTGACTTGAAATGGCCTTAATGGTGGCCTGCCTTTGTGGTAGCGTGAAAAAGCCAAGTCCGATAGCACTTGCCAGTTCGGCTAAATTATTTTGAGGGTCAGGTAAAACAATGCTTTGCCAAAGCATCTCATAGAAAGAAGGTGGGAAATTAATAATTAACGCTATCAAGTTCTCAGGCGTTAGAGTCATCCTTTCAAGAGCTTGCTTAATTAATTGAGGGGGCAACGGAATTTTTAAGTCCTCTTTTTGGACATTAAGAATAGGACGAGAGGAGGAAGGTTTAAAATTATATTTTTTTTCTAATCGGTTTAATTCCTCTTCACTCATTTTAGGAGATACGTGTAATAATTTATTTTTGTCATTAACACGAAGGAAAGCTTGGAGGTAAACAGCTGACTCCTCCACGCATTCGCCCTGTTTGATCTTGGTATCCAAAATGTAGCCTAAAGTATGGTCGGCATCATATTTGAGGGCCTTTAACTCTTCTTGTATCTCTTGCGATAAAGCTTCAAAGTAGTTAAAAAAACGACTCACAGCTTCTGTGGCTTCTTTAGTGGCAATATCACTGTCCGTAAATTTAGTACTCCCCAACCATAAACCTTGAATAAGTTGCTCAATAGCCTCTTTTGGAGTAATACCGGCGCTGTTGAACAGGGAGATATCAGCATCCAAAGAGGCTAAATCTGTATTGTGGTCATAAAGCGTTTTGGCCAACGCAGGATTCAATCGCTTTAATTTGTTTTGTAGCTTGGAATGGGTGCGTAAAGGGAGATTGGCTATATCCTGTAAATCCAGGATAACATTCTCAACAATGAGATAGTCGTTTAATTTCTTCAGGGTAGGAGAAGCTGAGAATTTTTGCAGTGAATTCTCTGTTTGTAATTGTGGCTCCCAACTCTTGTGATATTGCCTAAGCTCTTTTTTCGACAGAGTATCCGGAAGTTCGTCAGGAATGGTGACTTGAAGATGAGTATTAACAGAGGGCAACAAAATACTTAACATGACTTGCGTTGTTTGGGGTGTAAAAACAAGTTGAGCGATTTTCCAATATAATTCATTCGCTGGGCTTTCAGGTAAAATCTTGAATGAAAATGTCTCTTGGGTGTCGGTCTCACGTAGGCTGCAGCGCACTTTAAATGCTTGTTCAAATGACTCTGATAAGAGCATAGCGTTTAGTAATTTTACTTCCTTTTCTAATTCTATTTGGAGAGCAGCTTTTTTTAATCCGTTGTAGCTGTAAGGAAGGTCAGTTTGATCTATAGTTGTTGTAGCTTCTGTTAGATAGCCTTGAATTGTTTCTCTTATTATTTCATTCATCATTGTAAGGTTAACTCTTAAAAAATATTGGATGATATCAAAACTAAGGCGGAATCCCCAAAAGATAGTTTGAATCCTTCTAGTGAGGGACTTAAAGAAGGATTCAGGGGGTTTTTAAAATAGCGAGGTAGAAATACGATGATGGCGCAAACGAAACCCAATCATACTAATGAGACAAGAACCCACTAAGGCACATGTAGGAATTAACATCAGGGAGTTATGATAAGAAGCTAGGGAGTAAAGGTGAAGTCCTTCATCATTTAAAGCCCCATTCCAGGAAACATCCATTATTCGCCCTATAAAAGTATGAAAAAAAGACCCACCTAGCATATTAATGCAATTAAGAAATGCAATTGTTACACCTAATAGTTTAGCGTCGACTAAATCCGCTCCTGCCGCAAAAACAATAACTTGATAACAACACATCAAACCGAGCATAAAAAATAGTAATGCTAATCCATACCAATTATAAGTTGAAATTGAAAGTAGTAGTTTAAAAAGCAATGCCATAGTTAACCCGCATAGAGCAATCACTGTATAATTACCCCAGTGCTTACTTAAAAAAGCCAGTAAAGGGCCTCCAAATAACATGCCCACGAAAATAAATGAAATTAATTGCGCAGCACTACCTTTATCCAATGCAAATGCAGTAGTTAAATAAGATACGCCCCAGACATCAGCAAAACCTTCAAGAGAACCTACCATCAGAAGATTTGCCAGGGCTAACAATAGTATTCTTGGTGAACTTAAAAGTGTCTTAAAGTAAGAAAATTTAAAATATTGTGCAGGTTCTGTTGTAGTTGTTTTTTCCTGATGGGGTGAACGCAGAAAGCAATAACTCGCAAGTCCTAACAGTATGGCTATAGCCGCCAAGGTAAAGGCGACTTTTTGCCAGGGAAAGCTTGCAATTAGGAGACTCACTGGTTTCCCGCCGTAGATAGCGCCTAAAAGTCCGATAGAAAAGGAAAAGCCCACCATCTTTGCGTATTTAGGCTTAGGAAACCATTGAGAAATCACTTTAGACACTGAAAGAAAGCCAACCGCAGAGCCTGCTCCTACTAAAAATCGGCTCAAACAGGCAAGATACCAATTTGAAGTATAACTAAAGATCAGTGTGGACAGGCCGCAAACTAACGCAAAAATTAATACTATACCACGGACATTAAAGCGTTCAAGCATCACAGCGACAGGAATCTGCATCCCGGAATAACCATAATAATAAAGAGCAGCGAGAAAACCAAAATGACTGGCGTCAATAGAAAATTGCGTCATAATCTGCTGCATCATTAAACCGGGCCAAAGACGCAAAATAAATTGATAAGTAAAAAAGGAAAGCGGCAAAAACCACATAAAGGTAGGTAAAAAAGTCAAGTTTTTCTTAAACATATCAGCCTCATTGTTTAGGAGGGAAGGGACGTTATAGGTAAATGTGGGGCGTAAGTTATGATTCGGCTTTTCAGCCGATAATAATGTGAGCAATGATAGTGATGATGTTGATGCGTTTAGACCACATTGGAGTATTGTTCAAAAAATATAGTGTTTATATAAAAAATCACTATATCGTATTTTATAGAGATAGCCAAGACTGTTTATAAAGTTTTCTTATCATTTGAAGCTTAGTCTAGTTGTCAAAGAGAGTCTTATCACATGGAAACTCCCAACGTAATGTGTAAATCAATCCAATGGTTTTTAAATTTTAACTGAGGACCCAACAGATATTTTTGCCTCACTTCAATAAGTGTAGGGGCGTTAATAGTAAGCACATAATAGCGTTTGTGGCCAAGATCCCCTGAAACCACCTGTAATACTTTAAATTGGTGCGTTTTTCCGAGTTCCTCTTGTACACTTGCTGTGTTTTCTTCTGGATAGATAACGCTAATGTGGGCTCCAGCAGATTTTTGTCCAAAGTAATCAGGTTTAATAATGGCTGCAGAATAGTTTTTTAAAAATGGATAGAGAGCATGGATATAGCTATCTGCTATGTCCAGGTAAAGTAATCCGTCTTTGCTTTGTTTTATGTATCCTGATGCGGGTAAATTTAAAGCGGCGTCTATAAGATCAGGAATATCCAAGTGTTTTAATTTTAAGGAATTAGTAGTCATATGTATTTACAAAAGTATAGAAAATAATTGTCTTGCTTAAGGTTAGTCAATAGAATGCGCAAAGTCTTTAACAAACTCAAACTATCTCGGGAATTAAGTACTATGAATTGATTTGTTTTCAGCGGATAGACAATCTAGAGGGTGTTAAATACTTGACTATAGTATAATTAGAAAATATCAATAATTGGAAAGAGATAATGAAAACATTATGGAGCAGTTTATTATTAGCCTGTGCAACTTTCACACATGCTGACACTATGTCTTTAAATGTTAATCCGAACCAAAAGGAATTTATCATAACGCTGCCAGCTAATCCAACAACAGGATATCAATGGACAGTAGAGAAATATGACAAATCATTTTTAAAACTCTTATCCAGTAATTATCTTGCAGCAAAAACAAAATTAATAGGCGCTGGCGGGCAAATGCAGTTCACATTTCAGCTGCTAAAAGGAAAAAGCTATCCTCAAAGTACAACCATGCAATTTAAATATGCCAGGCCATGGGAACAAGAGAAGGGAACTTTGAAGCAGGTTACGGTAAATTTCAGTACCGATAAACCGTCTTCATCACAATAAGGAATGAAAGTAATGACTGCACCAGATAACAATCAGGTGCAGCAATGAAATCAATTAGGCGATTTCGACTTCTTCAGCTTGAGGACCTTTTTGTCCTTGTCCTGCTTTAAACAATACTGCAGTACCTTCAGACAAGGTCTTAAAACCACTGCTTTGAATTGCACTGAAATGTACAAAGTAATCCTTGCCGTCGCTTTCAATGAAACCAAAGCCTTTCTTATCGTTAAACCATTTTACTTTACCGCGCATTTTTTCTGACATAGTTACTCTTTTCCTATAATTGAAATCAGATTGTAGCACTCATTCTCAGATCTTTCTAAAGATTTTACAAGAGCTATAAATTAAAATCTTTTAAAGGCGGTACTGTTTATTAATGCTCAAGCACCAACCTTATCATACACGGGTATAGGATAGTTCATTTTTCAATATTTCTACAATCCTTTTAGCAGCCTCTTCCTCTGCTTCAGGACAATAGCTACGCGTCATATTCAAATACAATTTGCCATCAGAGAGTAGTTGGCTGGTTACCTGAATAATGTTATTTGTGGATGTACCTACTAGCATCCCTATACCTTCCTTGATAAGTTGAGGCTTCTCGTTACCCAAAATTAAAACCGGTTTATGTAGTATCGGCGCTTCCTCTTGCATGGTAATAGAATCTGTCAATAATAAAATGGCACGTCGCATTAAATGGACAAACTCATCATATCTAAGGGGAGGAAGCAGATGAATCTGTGGTTGATTTGAGAAAATATTTTTAAAATATTGCTCTGACTCGGAAGCCTCTGCTAAAGAAAATAGGAAATTAATATCCTCGAATCGGTTAGCTAATTGAATAATTGCCTTGCAAATGTCGCTTAAAGGTTTGCCCTTTTGTTGGGTACTGATAATAATAAAGTTATAAATTGGGCTGACTGGGTTTGTTTCAGCCTTATTTTTTATGATCCAATGCAAAGCATCTGCTACAGTGCTTCCTGTGATAAAAATTTTATTTGCAGCAATTTGTTCTTGCATTAAATTTTCTTTTTCCAGGACAGAAGGTGCAAAATGCCAGGTTGACAACAAGGTCGTTAAGGCCTGATGCTTTTCATGTAGAGAGTTTATTAATCTGTTGTTGCTTAATCCTGCCTCCATATGACCAAAAGGAATGTGGTGGTAAAATGCCACTAAAGAAGAAATAAAGACGGTGGTCGTGTTTCCTGCTGCAAGTAATGCGTCAAAATAATGTCTTTTAAAGAACACGTTGAATTTAAGAAAAACAGTGGCAATAAAATCATGCGTTGCCAGCTTTTTAGTTGTTCTGGTTAACTGACAATCTGGAGTCAAATTAAATACGGAAAGGGTCTTATCAAGTGACTCCTCAGATTCCTCAGCACTTATCAGTGAAGTTTTTGCCCAAGGTGCAGTTTTAAGTTCAAATAGTACGGGCGCCATTTTAATAATTTCTGTACGTGTACCAACAATACACCCGATAGAATAAGTTTTTGCTTTAGTCATCGCTAGTTTTCCTTAAGCAGTGGGAGCACGATGACCACGGTACCTCCTGTTTTCTTTTGGGGGTCATATAACGTTACAAAATTTTCATTCAGCCATTTAGCATCTTGTATAAACATACGAACACAACCGTGACTTGCTCGATAACCAGGCATGTCGTCGGAGCCATGCAAGGCAAAACCTTTATGAAAAAACATGCAATAAGGCATTCGAGCGCCGCCACGACCAGCGGGGAAAGCATTTGAAACACAATGTTTACCTTCCTTGCCAAAGATTTCAAATATTCCTGTTAATGTCAGGCAGGAATCCTCACTGTCTGAACATTTGTCGCTGCCTGAGGAAATGGGGCCCCATCGTACTAGATAGCCATGTTGATCATAAGCTCCCCAGGCTAATTTTGTCTGATCAACAATAATTTGTTTATTATCGGAAGGATTAATTTTTAAGGGAAATGGCGATAAATCGAATAAAGTGACTGTGGCCAACTTTTTAGGCACAGCTAACACTTTTCCATTCCATAAGCGGTTATTGGTGCGATTTAATCGTTGTACCAAATCCCTTTGAATGGGATCAGGAAATAATTTCTGCCAATTTTTTCCCCGTGTTACTTTTATGCAAGTATAAAATTTATAGTTGCAAAGGGCTGGTCCATAATATTTGGTTTTTTGTGTCTCTGCTTTTGCTAATAAAATTGCAGGTAAAAAGCAGAGTAGTAAAATACCCCTTTTCATAAATTATTCCTTCATCATCAAAATAAATGATGCATAAATTGTGCAAAAAATAACCAAATGATGTGGCCTACATTGGCAGACCGTTTAACTCATGATTTATGAGGTGGCGTGTTTGACCTGGTATTGACTATGCATGGAGTGTTTGTTGAGTCGAGAAGGAATCAATGCAGCAAAATACTCAAGAGGTTAGTAGAGGTTCTAATACGGCCCAAATATTAGAGAGTATTTTAGACTGAGCTCTGCTGTTTGGATGTAAACCATCTTGTTGCATGAATTGTGAATTTCCTGCAACACCTTCCAGAAACATAGGTATTAACGGTATTTGGTATTGATAAGCTAATTCCTCATAAACAGTTGCAAATTTTTTTAAATAAGCGGGACCATAATTAGGGGGTAATTGTGTGGCAACTAACAGTACTTTGGCATGTGCGCCTTGGCTTGTCTTAATTATTTTTTCGAGGTTTGATTTCATTTGTATAACGGGCAACCCTCTTAAGCCATCATTAGCACCTAACTGTATAATCACTATATCAGGTTGATAACGTTTGAGTGCTTGGGGGAGTTTAGCCAGGCCGTTACTGGTGGTATCTCCGCTTGTACTAAGGTTTATTATCCGGTAATTGTAGTTATTTTCTTTCAATTTTGCATGAAGCAAGTTCACCCACCCCTCTTGCGTATTAATACCATAGGCAGCGCTTAAACTGTCACCAAGAACAAGAATAGTTTTTGCCTGTACAGGTGCTATGATGAAAACTAATAGTAGTAATAAAAGGAATTTATCTTTCATGAATCACCTAGACGTTATCAGGTTGAGTAATATTAATTTTATGGTAAAAAGTGGATCTTTTGATCTTCATATCCTGAAAGATATCAGCTTTTCAATCAAGCGCGGTATCACGATTGCAGTGACTGGTACTTCAGGATCGGGAAAAACTTCTCTACTTAACATTATGGCAGGTCTGGATTTACCTACCACCGGAGAGGTTTTTTACGGAGAACAGGAAATTACCAAATTAAGCGAGGATGAACGGGCAAAACTTCGTGCCAGGCGAGTGGGATTTATTTTTCAGTCATTTCAGCTACTTCCTAATTTAACTGCTTTGGAAAATGTCATGCTGCCGCTGGAAATTAATCACTATGAAAATCCATTGAAATCAGCTGATAATTGGATGAATAAGGTGGGTTTAGGCAACAGAGCAGAGCATTATCCACTTCAGCTGTCGGGTGGGGAGCAACAACGCGTTGCAATAGCAAGAGCCTTTGCTATTGAGCCCGATATTTTATTTGCTGATGAGCCTACAGGAAATCTGGATAAGCAAACAGGTCAAACTGTTACTGATTTATTGTTCGCTTTAAATGCACAGCACAAGACAACACTGGTCATTGTCACGCATGATGAAAGACTGGCTGAACGTTGTCAGTTCCAGTGGCGCCTGAATGATGGAAAGCTTTTATGTTAAAGATTCCCTTAACCGTCAAGTCACTTATTCGTGATTGGCGAAGCGGTGAATTAACATTGCTGTTTCTTGCTTTAATCACAGCAATGACCTGTATCAGTGCGTTAAACATTTTTGCGGGACGAGTCAATGAGCAACTAACTAAACAAGCCTCTCATTTTCTGGGTGCTGATTTGGTAATTAAAAGCAGCTTTTCTATCAATGAAGCTTGGATTCAAAAAGCCCAAACTTTGGGATTAAAACAATCGTTATCCTTATCGTTTCTAACGATGGTAGAACATAATGAAAACCTGCAACTTGCCCAAGTGAAAGCCGTTAAAAATCCTTTTCCTTTATTAGGGGAGTTAAGAGTGGCGTCACAGTTACATAGCCCCGGCATTAAGTTAGTTACAGCACCCAAACGAGGAACAGTATGGTTGGCTCCCCGACTTTTTCCATCCTTAAAGCTCAAGGTAGGGCAGCAGTTAATGGTTGGTGCAGCTTCATTGACAGTAGCTGGTGTGTTAATTGAAGAGCCGGGTCAAACAGGAGACTGGTTTAATATTTCCCCCCGCATTTTAATGAATTGGCAGGACGTCCCTGGTACTCAGGTCGTACAAACCGGTAGCAACGTGGCTTACCGTTGGTTACTGGCGGGTTCTAGGGATCAGTTAATGGCATTAAAGGCTTACATAATGCCTCAGTTAACGGAACAACAAGAATTGATAGACAGCACTACCACTAATCCTTCAGTTCACCAAATTATTCAGCGAACCCTAAATTATCTTAATTTAGGCACATTAATGAGTTTGGTTTTGGCTGGAGTAGCTATTAGTATGGCTAGTATGCGCTACAGTATGAGGCATATGCAACAAGTAGCGGTGCTTCGCTGTTTTGGTGCTTCACAGTATCAGATTTTAAAAATTTATTTAGGGAGTCTTTTGCTTTTAGGGATATTGGCTTGTCTCCTTGGGATAGGGCTGGGTTATGCAGTGCAACCCTTACTAATGCAATGGCTGCGTGGATTACTACCGCAGTTCGATAATCGTATTCCATTAAAGCCAGCTTTTTTTAGTTTGGCAATTGGCTTAATCGTGTTGCTGGTCTTTTCTTCTATTAATATTCTGAAATTGCGTCATATTACCGCCGCCAATATTTTTCGCAGACAACACTTATCTGCCAGTACAACCTGGTCAGGGTATAGTTTGGCTTTCTTGCTTCTGGGGTTGTTAGCTTATTTTTACACAAATTCCTGGCGGCTTACCCTAACTGTGTTGTTTGGATGTAGTTTTTTTATCGGTTTGGTCACTAGCTCGTTATGGCTAATTTTTAATAGCCTTTCAAAAGCCAGACATTATATCCATATTAACTGGCGCTTTGGTTTTGCCAATATTGCTCGTAATTTCGGTAACAGCGCTTTACAAGTTATTGGCATCGGTTTGGCATTAACGGCTATGCTAAGTTTATTTATACTAAGAAATGATCTTTTAAAAAGCTGGCAACAACAACGGATAGAGAATAGTGCTAATTATTTCCTTATTAATATTGAGCCGACTCAAGTCAATCGCATTGCCAAATTTTTGACAGTCAAGGCGATTGACGTGTCTGCTTTCTACCCAATGGTGAAAGGACGTTTAATTGCTATTAACAATGAATCAGTACAAAAAATTTTTGGCGATAAAGTAGAGAAAATCAATGTGCTTAGAAGAGAGCTTAATCTCTCCTGGACTACCTCTCTTCCTCCTGGTAATAAAATTTTAGAGGGAGGATGGGATCCCAAGCAGCAGAAGGCTTGGGTTTCCGTTGAAAAAGGGATGATGGAAAGGCTTAATCTGGCTCTAGGAGATAAAATCAGCTTCAGAATAGGCGATAAAATTATTACTGCGGTAATAACCAGTATGCGTTCCGTTAACTGGGCTACGTTTAATCCTAATTTTTTTACGCTCTTTAAGCCGGGCCTTTTAAATGATTTACCACAAACCTATATTGCCAGCATGTATTTAATACCTGCACAGCAAACTTTGCTGAATGAGCTTGTTGTCCAATTTCCCAATATCACCATCATTGATATTGCAAGCATTCTTGAAAAAATTCAGTTCATTTTTGCAAATACGGCGAAGGCAATTAATTTTATAAGTTTTTTTGGTTTGCTCGTCGGTCTGATTATAGTGGTACTAGCAATGCTTTCATTCGCTGGAGTCAAGCAGCAAGAAACTCATATTCTTAAAATTTTGGGAATGGGGAAAAGCCAATTATTATGGATTCAAAGCAGTGAATCCTTACTTATCGGGTTTTATGCCGGATTAATGGCAGTTCTTACAGCAAGTCTTATTAATAATTATCTGGCCAAAGTAGTATTGGAGCTTGATTTTGCTTTTCCCTGGAAATTAATGCTAATTATTCCTATTGCAGCTGCACTGTTTACAGTGTTAGTAAACAGTTTGGTTTTAAGAAGTCAATATCAGCAGAAAGGATTAACTCGAATGAACAATTGGGAAGTTTAAGGATGAATAAATTTTTTGTTAATTTGCTTATCACTTGCAGGAAGAGGTATTCCTTCAGTTATAATAGGGACTGTTTATTTAAAAAGGATCTACCGTGCGTACATTAATCTTATCGTTACTTATTGGCCTACTTTCTTTTGGCTTAATTGTTAATGAAGCTGCTGCAAAGCGTTTTGGAGGTGGTAGAAGTTTTGGCGTGCAACGTTCCCATCATAGCCTTTTTGCTTCCAAGCCCAAACCCACGTCATTCAATCAACAAACCAGTAGAAGCAGATGGGGTGGTATGTTGGGCGGTCTTTTGGCAGGTGGTCTTTTAGCCAGTCTCTTTATGGGAAATGGATTAGGAAGCGGGTTGTTGTCTTGGTTAATTGTTGGCGCTTTATTGTTGTTTATTGTTAACTTCCTCCGTCGTCGTATGCAGCCAGGATTTCAATCAGCGAATACCTCAAAGCAAGCGTTTAACTGGCAAACCAATGCTCAAGCCAATACCATGCATTATCAAGCCTCAGGACATTATCAAAGAAATTCTGCAGGCTTTAACGAAGAAGAATTTTTACGTGAGGCGAAAGTAAAATTTATTCGCTTGCAAACTGCTTATGATCAAAAGAACTTACAGGATTTGCAAGCGTTTACAGCGCCAGAAGTATTTGCCGAAATCAAGATGCAATTGGATGAGCGAGGTGATGAGCCTAACAAAACAGAAGTTGTTGCTCTCAATGCCCAGTTACTTGATATTTCTGAGCAGAGTGATTCAACGATTGCCAGTGTGCGGTTTACTGGTTCTATTAAAGAAAACAACGATCCTGCAAGCGCCTTGGATGAAATTTGGCATTTTCGTAAGTTTCATGGCACAAATATCTGGGTTGTTGGGGGACTCCAGCAAGAAGTGCCTCAACCCTTATAAAATCCCCTTTGTCGCGATAGTTATCGCGACAAGCTTCTTAGCCTTTAACTAATTGGAAGCGTTTATCACTAAGAAATAGCTGGACTTATTTCTTTTTATTTACATGATTCAGTTTTTCTAAAAGGCAAATATCTGGGTTCCCAAAATAGATCATTAATGAGTTGCTCCAAATCGACATTCTGATTGATCTGCGCCAGATTTTCATTAATTGCTGTATGCGCCACGGCAATGGCAATTTGTTTGGCAACAGTTTGGGCATCATCCAATGAAGGAAGCAATGGTAAAAAGCTGTCTTTCTTACTCGGCGCATGTTCGCTTAGTGTCGATGCTGCAGCCCAAATCATTCCCTTTGAGAGTCTTTTGGCTTTAATCGCCAGAATGCCTAATCCAATACCCGGAAATACCAGTGCATTATTGCACTGAGCAATTTGTAACAGACGATTCTGATATTCAACGGCAGGAAAGGCAGTTCCTGTAGCTATTAACGCTTTTCCCTGGCTCCAATTCATAATATCAGCAGGATGTGCTTCGCATTTTTCATCAGGATTAGAGAGAGGGAAAATAATTGGTCGCTCGCAAGTGGCACTCATTGTTTCAATAATATCCTGAGAAAATGCTCCAGGCTGTGCTGAGCAACCAATTAAAATAGTTGGTTTAATTTGTCGCACCGTATCGGTTAACGACGGATACTGTCTACCCGGGTGTTCCCAATCAGCAACCTCTGCGGCTTTACGCGCATAGGGTTTTTGTGCTTCGGTTAATTCAAGATCTGAATCAATTAGCAAACCTTGGCGATCAATTAACCAAAAACGATCATACGCTTCTTCTTTACTTAAGCCGCGACGAGCCATGGCGTCAACAATCTGATCACTAATTCCTGTGCCAGCAGAACCTGCACCGAAAACAAGAATACGGTGATCCTCAAGCTTCACGCCTGTTACATCACAGGCTGCTAACAAAGCAGAAAGAGTCACAGCGCCTGTACCCTGAATATCATCATTAAAGGTACACAATTTATCGTGGAATTTATCCAGAATGCGTCTGGCATTGTTGCGTCCCAAATCTTCCCAGTGAAGAAAGGCATTGGGAAAATGCTTATGGATAGTATTGACGAAAGTATGAATAAAATCATCATACTCTGCGGTATTAATCCGTGGATGTTGACAACCCAGATAAAGTGGATCATTAAGTAAATTTTGATTATTAGTCCCTACATCCAAAAACACAGGCAGTGTTCTTATCGGATCAATGCCGCCACATAAAGAATATACCATCAATTTTGCGACAGGGATGTCCATACCACCAATACCCTGATCGCCAATTCCAAGAACGCCTTCTCCATCAGTGACAACGATTAAATCAATCTCAGGATTTGTACGATTATTAATAATTTCTTCAATTTGATTTTTGTCTGAATGAGCAATATAAAGCCCTCGAGGTTGACGATATTCATGGCTATAGCGCTTGACTGCTGTTCCTACAATAGGGGTGTAGATAGTTGGTAACATTTCTCCTAGGTGTTTACTAATTAATTTATAAAAAAGAACCTGATTTTTATCATGTAAATTATTTAGATAAATATTTTGCTGTAGCCTGGAACTGTAGCTGGAATATTGCAAATAGGCACGTTTTACTTGCTCATCCAACGTTTCAACGCGATGCGGTAATTTTCCTAATAATCCAAAAGCTCGGCGCTCTTCCTGAGTAAAAGCGGTACTCTTATTCAATTGAGGTGTGGTTAACAGGGGTTTGCCGCAAATTGAGGTTTCCATGATGAGTTCCCCGGTTTGCTCATCACGAACTACTTTAAAATCTAGCATGAGTCTATCTTACAAAATTCGGTGCGCTAACAATAGCGAATCATTCTCATTTATTCAATCTAATTAATTTATGCACGCTCTAAATCTTGCCATTGGAGTAATTTTTTTGAGACCCATTAAGATGAACCCTGCTTGAAGCGGCGCTTATTAATTTCAACATAGCGTTCACTCCACACAAATGGTAACATCGGAATCTTCTAATGTTATTGAGAGATTGCTTATGGGGAAGGTTTTTTTACTCCTAGTTTGTGCCTCCTTATTTTTAACTGCCTGTGCGGTTCATGAGGAAAGTTACTACCGTAGAAATCCACAAGCTCTACAGCAGGCAATAAAAGATTGTCCTAATAAAAAGCCGCAACAAATGAGTTGTGAGCAATTAACCATTTTGGCAGAAGGCATTAACCAGTTAGCTTATCAGCTGCAAGCTAATCCCCAAGCTTTTGGTAAAAAAATTTTGGCATTACAAGAAACACTGGCAAAACAACAAGCGGAGTTAAAAGCTAATCCCAGCCAATCCAGCCTTAAAATTTCAATCGAAAAAAATGAAAAAGAGCTGGCGGAACGTTTAGCGATTGTAAGATGGTTGGAGTCTCCTGAGAGTTAAGGTATGCGAATTTTAGTAAGTAATGATGATGGTGTTAATTCTCCGGGAATACGTGCTTTAGCCAATGAAATGTCGCATATTGGAGAGGCCATAGTTATTGCACCTGATAGAAATCGTAGTGGTGCCAGTAACTCTCTAACTTTGAGCCGGCCTCTGCGTATTCGGCAAATGGATAATGGTTATTACAGCGTTGAAGGAACTCCCACCGATTGTGTACACCTTGCTGTGACAGGATTTTTAAAACCTGCTGTAGATATCGTTGTTTCAGGAATTAATGACGGTGCTAATCTGGGGGACGATATTCTTTATTCCGGCACTGTCGCTGCTGCAATAGAAGGTCGTTTTCTGGGCCTGCCGGCTATAGCTTTCTCTATGGTTGGTGATAATATTCAAAACTATGATGCAGCTGCCATTATTGCCCGTAAATTAGTATTAAAGTTAACTGCAAATATGCTGCCTTCTCAGACTATTCTCAATGTGAATATTCCTGACTTGCCTTTGGATAAAATTAAGGGAATAGAAGTTACTCGTTTGGGTACACGGCATGGCGCTGAGCCAGTTATTAAGGAATATGACCCGCGCGGCCGCCCTATTTATTGGATAGGACCTCCTGGCATGGAGGCAGACGCTGGTCCAGGAACAGATTTTTATGCAATAAATCAATGTTATGTGTCAATCACGCCCCTACAACTTGATTTAACCCATTATAAAGTCTTTGATCAACTTTCTGCATGGGTCGAAACAATTAATCTGGAATAATAAGCCTACCCCACATTAAAGAGACTAATAAATGGTGTGCATGGAATCGGAGAGTTCAATGTATACAAGTAGTGATTGCGAGAAATCAAAGATGTATAGATTAGGTGTATTATTGCTTTTTTTGTTGTTGGGAGGGTGTGAGTCCAGAACTACCCTGGCACCCGTTGAAGAGCTGAAATGGCATCCCTATGGCAAGCAATCCTCTGTCTATACGGTTCGACGCGGTGACACGTTGTATTCTATAGCTTTTCGTTACGATACCGATTTTAGAGCGCTTGCAGCCTTTAACCATTTACGAAGCCCCTATACAGTAAGAGTAGGACAGGTTCTGCGTATAGGTTCTGCTCCTGTTCCTCACAAAACTGTTTTTCATCGACAGCAAACCGCAAGAAAACCTCTCTATTTAACAAAAAGAACTACAATTAAAAAAGGGACGTCAAAAATTATCCCTAAAGACAGGTGGACGCCATCAGCTGCTAATCAACACTGGATTTGGCCTGTGAATGGTCGTGTAGCCACCAGGTTTGCACCACAGCAGGGTAAAAAAGGCATAGATATTGCTGGTAAAAAAGGGGAGAAAATCCGAGCCGCTTCCAGTGGTATTGTAGCTTATTCAGGAAACGGTTTATCGGGGTATGGCAACTTGATTATTATTAAACATAATAACCAGTTTCTTACAGCCTATGGTAATAATTTACATAATTTAGTAAGGGAAGGACAAAAAGTTAAAGCTGGGCAAATTATTGCCGAAATGGGAGTTATTGATAGACGATTTTGGGGGGTGCATTTTGAAATCAGAAGGGCAGGAAAACCAGTAAACCCTCTGAATTATTTAGGAAGAGGTTAAGAACCTTACTGATGTTGCTGGATAGACCAAAAAGGGTGTTTTTTTCTTTAACAGATATAAACACATAGGTGATATGATGCAACCAGATGATGAATCAATAAAAGCTGATCAGATTCCAGAGGAAGATTGGGAGGCGTCTCCGAATGATGAGACCCTATTAAATGAAGATGATCTTGCTCAAGTAGAGGGCGATGATGATCTTACACCCGATTTTAGCGACGAGGAAGCATTCCCAAGTTTTCAGCGTGGTAGACAAGCAGCAAAATTAATGGACGCTACTCAAATTTATTTAAGCGAAATCGGGTTTTCACCCTTATTGTCAGCAGAAGAAGAAGTCTATTATGCCAAACGAGCGCTTAAAGGTGATGCGGCTTCACGTAAAAAAATGATTGAATCGAATTTACGCTTGGTAGTGAAAATTGCCCGTCGCTACCTCAATCGTGGCTTGCCCTTATTGGATCTTATTGAAGAGGGTAATCTGGGATTAATGAAATCTGTTGAAAAATTTGATCCTGACAGAGGTTTTCGCTTCTCTACTTATGCCACATGGTGGATTAGGCAAACGATTGAGCGTGCCATTATGAATCAAACAAGAACTATCCGTTTACCTATCCATGTGGTTAAAGAACTTAATGTTTATCTAAGGGCTGCGCGCCAGCTTACCCAAAAACTTGACCATGAACCCTCAGCTGAAGAAATTGCTGAGATGGTGGATAAACCGATTGAAGATGTTGAAAAACTATTGGGATTAAATGACAAAGTGGCTTCTGTAGATACCCCGATAGGTTATGATGAAAACAAATCCTTGTTGGATACTATTGCTGATGAAAACAGCATGAATCCGGCAGAATTACTGACTGATGAAAATTTGCGTACTCATATTGAGTCGCTACTGGATAAACTGACTGAAAACCAACAACAAGTGATAGCACGACGCTTTGGCCTGCGAGGATTTGAAAAAGCTACTCTTGAAGATGTCGGTAAAGAAATCAATCTGACACGTGAGAGAGTAAGGCAAATTCAAGTGGAGGCTTTGAAGACGCTTCGTGGATTATTAGAGCGAGTAGGTTTAACCCAGGAAGACTTATTTTAAGTCCTGGGTTATTGCTCTTTATCTTCTATGGTTGAAGTGGTTGTTTGAGAGTCATTATTGGCTGGAGAAGACATCTTACGCTCTATTTGCACATTTTCCGAACAATAGGAAGCAATATTTTTGATTGTATCGTTATATTCCTTATCGGTCATGCTGTCAGCAGTTTTTAAAAATGTGGCAAGTTTAACTTCAGCACAATGGCAATAACTAGCGGTTACTTGCCTGTTTTTATCATCCATGGTAGGGAAAACCAGCATAAATCTATCTTCGCAATATTCATTAATATCTTCGCCCGTCGCTTTATCCAAGCCTACTTCATTCTCAAGAGCGTCCATAGTATCTTGTAGAAGAGTTTGTGACATACAAAGCCGCATGGCTTTATTTATCGTCTCTTGGGTATCCAGTGAATATTGTGAGACGCACTCGCAATATTTCTCACCAAAATTTTTGTAATCCACCTTATCTCTGCTATCCATTCTTTTCATCCACGAATCAATGCAGTGAGATTGAAATGGGTTTTGAGTTGTATTATTAGTGGCTGCTGTATTGCCAAGCATTGAAATAGATCCTAAAGCTATAACTGCCAGCATATATTGGGCAAAACTTGCACGCATTGAGACTTACTCCTTTGAAAAAAAAAGATTTTTTTAGTAAATGAATATGATTTAATCTAGGTTTCAGTAAAATTGCAAGGCAAATGTTGCCAACACGTCGAATATTTTATTTCTCTTGAAGGGTGTGATAATGCTTGCTCACTCACTAACCAGGGATGTTTGGCTTCAAACATAAATGCCAGGGTATTTTGGTAGCGAGTGGGTTTCAACTCTTCCTGAATCACCTGCTTATAAGTATCAGCATCAGGTCCGTGAGCCGTCATGTAGTTATGAATACTAACGCCACCCGGTAAAAAACCTTCTTTTTTGGCGTCATATTCTCCTTTAATTAACCCCATCAGTTCACTCATGACATTTCGATGAAAATAGGGCGGTCTAAAAGTATGCTCAGCGACCATCCAGCGAGGAGGAAAAATTACAAAATCCAGATTGGCTACCCCCGGGGAATTACTCTCGGAAGTTAACACAGTAAAAATCGATGGATCAGGGTGATCAAAACTTACGGTATTGATGGTATTAAACAAAGCCAAGTCGTAGCTATAAGGTGCATAATTACCATGCCATGCGACTACATTTAAAGGGGAATGATTTGATTGTGCACTCCAAAGTTTTTGTTGGTATTTGCATAATAGTTGAATCTCCCCCTGAATATTCTCAAAGGCAGCCACAGGATAAAGAAAGTGGCGTGGATTGGCTAAACCATTGGAACCAATAGGTCCTAGTTGAGGTAAAACAAAAGGGCTTCCCATATTTTCACAGAGATAGCCTGCTGCTAACTCCGAACCTAAATCCACTCTAAATTTTATGCCCCGTGGAATAACCGCTATTTTTCCAGGTTCAATTGAAAGCTGGCCAAACTCCGTGTGAATAAGAAGTTCTCCTATATAGGGAACTAACAGCATTTCACCATCACTGTTACTGAAATAGCGTTTTTTCATGGATTGATTGCATTGGTAAATAAAGGCATTCGCCGATTTATTGCCAGCTAAGTAAAATAATCCATCTACAAAATCCTTGGACTCAGAGAGTTTGGGAAGAGGTGCCCATCGCATAGGATTCGGTGGCTGCAGACTGGCAGGGTTGATAGCAATACTTTTTTCATAAGGTTGATAATCCTCCTGCACAACAGAAGGAAGAATACGGTACAACCAGCTGCGCAAGTTGACATGTCGTGGTCGAGTAAAAGCACTTCCACTGAGCTGTTCAGCATAAAGGCCAAATGCACATTGTTGGGGAGAATTTTGCTCCTTGGGTAAAGCTCCTGAAATGGCTTCCGTTTGATGATAATTACCGAATCCTGCTAAATACACCATTGTCTCCCTGCAAAAATAAACGCCTTAGCATAGCTTGAAAACGTAAAAAATGTCGAGCCTCTTACGATGATGACTAATAAACTGCATTTTAGTCTCTATGCTTTCAGGGCAGACCCTACCATTTTGATTAATTAAACACCCTATCTTATACAAATTACCGTCATCCTTCGCTTTGCTCAGGCTGACACCTTGTTGTTATTATTTAAACAAACGTATGATTTTGCCCTCTTCATGCTTCTTGTATCAGTTCTTTTTAGTGCTTAGAGGATGTATACTTTAAGATTTGATAATCTGAAATTAGGATCCTGTTGATAGGTTATTTCCTGGTACTACTGTTTACCTACGTGCCGCGGCTTGTCCGCGACATTCTTGAAATCTCTGCATACCGTGGACAAGCCACGGTATGTGGAACTAGGTAATTGTGTCAACAGACTTAAGATGGTTTTTCTTTTTGAGGTGTAGCAATGGCAGGACATAGTAAGTGGGCTAATATCAAGTTTCGTAAAGGGGCTCAAGACGCCAAACGAGGAAAGATTTTTACCAAGCTTATTCGTGAAATTACAGTTGCGGCCAGAATGGGTGGAGGAGAGGAGTCTTCAAATCCCCGATTACGAGATGCAATTAGTAAGGCATTAAAAGCTAATATGAAGCGAGATACCATTGATAATGCGATTAAGCGAGGAGCTGGTGGTTTAGATGGCGCAAATATGATGGAAATGCGTTATGAAGGTTATGGGCCTGGTGGTGTGGCTATCCTTGTGGATTGTTTATCTGATAATAAAAATCGTACAGTATCTGAAGTTAGACATGCTTTTACAAAGCATGGAGGAAACTTGGGCACAGACGGCTCTGTAGCGTATTTATTTAACAAGCAGGGGGAAATTCTTCTTGCTGCAGGACAACCTGAAGATCGTGCTATGGAAATTGCTATAGAAGCGGGTGCGGATGATGTAGTAGTCGAAGATAATCACATTGAAATTATAACCGCAGCAGACAATTATCATCATGTTTTGGCAGCTATTCAGGAAGCAGGTTATGAGGTGGAGCAATCTCATTTAACGATGCGCGCGCAAACAACGGTTCCTTTGAATAAAGAAACTGCTGAAAGCTTAATGAAATTAGTAGATATGCTTGAAGATTTGGATGACGTACAGGAAGTTCATAGTAATGCTGAACTGCCTGAGGCTTTGTTTGAAACTGCCTGATGAGTATTATTCTGGGGATTGATCCTGGTTCTCGGGTGACAGGTTATGGGGTTATTAAGGAAGAGGGACGCAAAATCCACTATATTGACAGTGGTTGTATTCGTACCTCGGATGGGGAATTAAGTCAGCGTTTGTTGCAAATTTTTGACGGTATTTGTCAATTGATGGAGAGTTATAATCCGAATGAAGTTGCAATAGAACAGGTATTTTTGCATCAGAATCCTAACTCTGCTCTTAAACTGGGTCATGCTAGAGGAGCAGCGATGGTTGCTGCTGCATCTCATCGTATAAAGATTAGTGAATACTCCCCTCGTGAGATTAAACAGTCGGTCGTGGGTTATGGTGCTGCACAAAAAGAGCAGGTAAAGCATATGGTAGTCAAATTGTTAATGCTTAATAATGCGCCACAAAGTGATGCTGCAGATGCTTTGGCTATTGCTATCTGTCATTGTCATATGCGCCATAATTTAGCATTAACACAGCGCTCACGGCATTTCAGGAGGCGTGCACGATGATAGGTTGGCTAAATGGACAAATTGTTGATAAACATCAACCTGGGAAGTTAGTGATTAACGTGAATGGAGTAGGCTATGATGTGGAAACTTCATTACATACCTTTTTCCAGCTTGAAACCCAATCTGGTGCCATAGGTTTGCACATACACACGGTGGTTCGCGAAGATGCCTTACAGTTGTTTGGATTTTTAGATAAAGAGGAAAGAGCATTATTCAGAGCGCTCATTAAAGTAAATGGTATTGGCCCCAAATTGGCCATAGCGATATTATCCAGCATTACTCCCATTGAATTTATTCAATGCATCGAAGAGCAAAATTCCCTACTGCTAACCAAGCTTCCGGGAATAGGCAAGAAAACCGCAGAGCGATTGCTAGTTGAAATGAGAGATAGCATTAAGCAACTCTCTCCACAGATGATGATTAGCCCCCCTGGTGTACAGAAACCTCCGCTGAAGCAGGAGCAAAGTGAAGCGATTAGTGCTTTGGAAGCTTTAGGATATAAGCAGCAAGAAGCAGTGAAAGTGATTAAGAAAATTGATGATGGAAATAAAAGTTGCGAACAATTGATTCGTCAGGCGCTACAATTATTGGCTAGTCGATAAGATATCCCCTGCATACACTGCACTCGTATAGGATGAATTAGTAGTTCCTTTAGCAAAAATTACTTTGCCAGTTTCTCATAAATGTGCCCTTGATTATGCTTCCCTGCATCAGTGCTAGCTTTTCAAGACTTCGAGGCAGTGGCGTAGCCTTGATGCAGTGAAGTGCAATCAAGAGCTATCAACGCAAGCTGCCTTTATCCAGCAGAAGGCTGCTCCTCCTTAGTGGGGAAAAAAACACGCACTACAAGACCAGTTCCCTCACTGGGAGAAGCGAGCTCCACTCTACCACCATGAAGATCGGTGATTTGCCTAACAATGGCTAAACCTAAACCGCTGCCAGGGCTTTTATTGCCCAAAACACGGAAAAATCGCTCAAACACTCGACCTTGCAGTTCATCAGGAATACCTGGGCCGTTGTCTCGCACTTCGAGAATCAATTCTTTGTTTTGGGGGAAGATACGAACAGAAACCTTGCCGTTTTCTTTGCAATAGCGGATGGCATTATCCACCAGGTTACGAATTAAAATGCTTAAAGCTGTCGGATTACCTGCAAACAGAGGTAAATGTTCATCATGTTCAAATTCCAGCTCAATTTGTTTTTCCACCGCACTTGGCGCTAACATGGCAAGTACTTCGCGTGCTATTTTAACAAGATTCACCTCATCAATCTCATTAATATTGGCAGCTTCAGGAACCAGCTTGCTCATCGTTAGCAGCTGTTGGACAATGTGAGTGCTGCGATTAACACTGGCTATCAGCTTTTGTAAAGCTTGATTTTTTTCATCCATGTTATTTGTGTTGAGTGCAACTTGCGCTTGGGCTTTTAAGGCTGCTAAAGGCGTTCTCAACTCATGAGCGGCATCCGCTGCAAAACGCTTTTCCCGCTCAAAGCCCTCTTTAAGCCGATAAAACAGCTTGTTTAATTCATCAATAACCGGTTTAATTTCTTCGGGCACCTCTTGCAAATCTACAGGCTCAAGGTGGGTAGGCGCTCGGTTTGCCACCTCTTGTGCTACACGGTCCAAACTATCTAAGCCTCGACCAATAATAATCCATATTAGTAAACCTGACAGTGGAAAAGTTAGCAACATAATATAAAGATCATCTTGAGCAATACGATGACCAAGTTCGTTGCGAGTATCATAACGTTCTGCCAATACCGTACGAATTCCTGCCTGCTCATTATAGGTTGTAAATACCCGCCATTTCTGATTAGAAACTATTTTATCGCTAAAACCATCCACTTCAGCTGTTAGAGGAATTTTAGGAGCAGTGGGCGAGTGGAGCAGTAGTTTGCCTCCATTTGTCCATACTTGAAAATTAAATTTGTCCAAATAGTTTTTGGGAGGAAGATCATTTAAAAAGCGTCGTTGATAATAGTTATCTATTTTTTGTGGAATAACCTCAAGAGCATCCTGGATTTTTCCAAGAGGGCGCTGATGCAAATCATCTCCCAGCAGCGCCTGATAAGATAATGCCGAAATAGCCATTAAAGTATCCAGATGTTCTTGGATATCTTTTTGGTCAAGATAGTAATTACCTATTGCAGTTAACGTCGTTGTGATTGTTATCGCTAATAATAAATTAATCAGCAAAAACTTGCGTATAGAGGATTTCACAATTGTTAATTACTCATTTTTTTCTGCCATATATCCGACACCACGAATAGTACGAATAAAGTTGGCGTTGAGTTTTTTGCGCAGGTTGTGGATATGTACTTCCAAGGCATTAGAATCCACATCCTCATCCCAACCGTAAATACTTTGCATTAGCTGTTCACGCGATAGCACTTGCCCACTGTTTTCGAGTAGTTTCTGTAGCAAGGCAAACTCTCTGCGTGGAACATTGACGATGACACCGTCAACATAGACAGAATGAGCCGCAGGATCAAGAGTAATATTACGGTATTGAAGAACAGCATCAGCACGACCTGAAGAGCGTCTGACGAGGGCACGTACCCTTGCGCTTAATTCATTCAAATCGAAAGGCTTGGTAAGATAATCATCAGCACCGCTATCCAAACCCTTTACTCTATCTTCGACTGATTCACGAGCAGTCAGGATTATAACTGGAGTAGCATTTCCATCATGACGAATTGCTTGCAAGAAGCCTAGACCTGAAAGCTTGGGTAAACCTAGATCAAGAATAATTAATTCAAAAGATTCGGATTTTACTGCAGCGCGTGCTGCTTCACCGTCTTTCAACCAATCAACAACATAGCCAAATTGAGTGAGACCAGCTTTAACTGCATCACCTAGTAACTCATCATCTTCAACCAGTAGCAATCTCATTCTTGCTCCTAAAATATGCCTCCCTAACGGGAATCATTAGAGGGTTGTTCTATTTCTTTTTCAATTAGGTGTCTGGTTAGATAAATTGCCTGTAAGAATACAAAGAGCAACGTAAAACCAGCACCTCCAAACAGTTTAAAGTTAACCCAAACATCAGTACTATAAAAATAAGCCACATACAGATTAACACTACCCATTAAAACAAAAAATAGCGCCCAAGCATAATTTAAACGATACCAGATTTTGGTAGGTAACTTTATATTTCCATCCATCATCTTTTGGATAAGTGGTTTTTTTCCAACAAACGGTGATAAAAGAAAGACTAAAGAAGTTAGCCAATAAATGCCGGTAGGTTTCCATTTTATAAACCATGGGTTATGGAAGAATAATGTTGCTCCTCCTAAAATAAAAATTATTGCCAGACTAATTAAATGAATTTTTTCGTAACGTTGATGTTTTACTCTGTGAAAAATAACTTGAAATAACGATGCAGCCATAGCTACTGCGGTGGCATTATAAATACCGAATAATTTATAGCTAATAAAAAAAAGTAAAATTGGAAAAAAATCAAAGAGTAGTTTCATAGCGGCTATTGAAATTTAATACTTACTTAAGTATATCACAGGATTCCAAACTCTCACGCAAGCTCTTATTAATTTGGATAATTTTGCTTGTGTCAAGGCAGATTATGCCATTTTTTAATTACAGAATCTGGTCTAGACTGTCGATGTGCCGTGATTTTCCACGGCACCCATGGATCTCGCACAAGGCGTGAAATGTAAATTTTAACACGGATTGTCCAAAAAACCTAACCTATGATTAATTGTTGGCCCGGGTGAAGTAGCCTTTTATTAATGCCAGGATTTAATTTTAAAAGCACCGAAACTTTCGTGTGATTTTGTTTGGCAATCCTACTGAGGTTATCTCCGTTTTTAACAATATAAACACCGTATTTCACAGTGCGTTTCCATATTGTCAATTGTTGGCCAGGCTTTAATGGCTGTGTGGTATTAATTTGATTCCATTTTCTGATTTCTTGGGTGGATACATTGTATTTACTTTCCAATGTTTGATAGGTTTCACCTTGTTGTACAATATGTAACACTTTATAGCTTTGAATGGTTGCTGGCTGCTCCTTGATTGCCAACACCGCAGGTTTGGGTGTAGCAACAGGGGCATTTTTAGTACTGGGTATTAATACATATTGACCTGATTTCAATTTATCAGATTTCAATTGATTCAACTCTCGAAGCAGTTTTACTGTAGTGAAATTTCTGCGGGCAATTGAATTTAAGTCATCCCCGGGGCGCACTTGATAACGACTCCAGCTGACGCGCTTTTCTTCCGGAATACTGGCCAGGTTGCGGCTAAATTTTTCAACTTTATTAGCGGGTATGAGTAATTTGAAAGGTTTATAGGGTGCAGTTGCCCATCGATTGAAGCCAGGATTTAATTTTATAAGATCTTTATAAGAAATACCGGCAAGTTTGGCGGCATGATTTAAGTCGATTTGGCTGCCAATATTAACTTCTTCAAAATAGGGGACATGAGGAATGTCTGGAAGAGTAATTCTATAGCGCTGAGGGTATTTAATAATTTCAGCAAGTGCCAAAAGCCTTGGGACATACGCTTTAGTTTCAGCTGGTAAAGGCAGTGACCAGAAACGTATATTGCGTGACTGGCGGCTATTTTTAATAGCACGGGAAACAGTTCCTTCACCTGAGTCATAGGCAGCAATAGCCAGAATCCAGTTACCATTAAAATATTTATTTAAATAAGTTAAGTAATTAAGTGCTGCATCTGTCGAAGGGCGAATACTCCGACGAGCATCAAACCACCAGTCCTGCTTTAAACCCAGGTTATTCCCTGTCCCTGGCATAAGTTGCCAAAGGCCCGCGGCACCAGCGCCTGAATAGGCAAAAGGGTCATAAGCACTTTCAATCATTGGCAGCAGAGCAATTTCTCCAGGCATGTGCCTTTTTTTAATTTCAGTAACAATGTGATACATGTAAGGCTCAGAGCGTGCTAGTTTGTTTAAATAACTGGGATGGGAAACAAGCCATCGAAGCTGTGTTTGCACTTCAGGTTGTGTAACTTCGTGATTTAGACTGAATTGGCTTCGCATGACGTCCCAAACCGTCTGAGTGGCATGTGCTATGTTTGAAAACGCGTAAGAGATTGATAATAAAAGGATTAAACTAAAAATTATTGGTCTAAACTTCAATGTAACAGCCTATTACGAATTAAAAGGCTCAACAGTGTACTAAATAAAATTCCTGCAATAAACCCTTTTTGTATTTCTTATGTTCTAAAAGGTTTAAATAAGATCTTTTTGTTAAGAAAAGTTGTTTTTATCTGTGCGCAATTGTTTAAAAATTAGGAAAGGATTGCTGCTTCCTACTCGATTATCGGCGTAATTTTTCATCCCAGGATTATCAGTTCGTAGAAAAGGATTAATTTTTTTCTCTAACCCAATGGTTGAGGGCAACGAACAATACCTATTACTACTACCGAGTTCATTGGCATAATGTTGGGCTATAACATTACCAGGCTCTACAGCATTTGCAAATCGAAGATTTTGTTGGGTATATTCATGGGCGCAAAATACTTTGGTCTCGTCAGGTAGTGCTTTTAATCTTTGTAAGGACGCATACAAGTCCTCGATAGTGCCATCAAATACTCGACCGCAACCTGCTGAAAAAAGAGTATCTCCGCAAAATAGCCATTGATAATCAGGCTCATAAAGACTGATGTGGGTGGAAGTGTGCCCTGGTGTTCCTAATATTTGAAAATTACAAGGAGGTAACGATAACACGGTGTCTGGCTTAAGTGAATGAGCAACATAAGGAATGCGACTATCCTCTGGACCATAAACAACCACATCAGGGTAGTTATTTTGTAGATCCAGAACACCACCAATATGATCGTGATGATGATGAGTCAGGAGAATTGCTTGCAGTTGTAAAGATTGTTCATTTAGAAAATCAATGACAGGCTGAGCGTCACCTGGGTCGATACAGAAGGCCGTTGCCAATTTTTCATTAACGAGCATCCAAATGTAATTATCCGTAAATGCTGCAACAGGAGATACTTTCATTTTACTTCCTTGCATTTTCCATAGATGATTTATAGTGAATTATAGGAAGTATCTTTGCTACAGGAAATATCGAGAGTTAATTTTTTATTTTTATCCAATTTATTGCGTAAAAACTTAAGAGGAGAAAAGAAGGCGGAGTGCTTTCTGCTTCCCTTATTAGATTTAGGCATTACCTCAGGTAATGACGATGCAATTTTATCCGTTGTTACTTCTGATTTAATTTCCTTTTGTTTTTCAGCATTGCGTGCTGTGGTCGATGTAATCATTGAATCTTGTGATGAACAGGCGACTTTAGCACTGGTTTTTTTGGAGGGAATACCTTTTAATTGTGAACCATTTCCGATAAATAACATTCTTCCATAACCAAAAGAGAAGAAAAGAGGAAGAAATTTTAATTCTTCGCCATGTGAAAAAACAGGTTGTGGTTGCTCCATCTGATGAGCCATTTTATTCCAGTTATAGGTTCTTGTATCGGACAAAACGAGTTGGGATTCATGCATGACCGAGGCTTTTGCCATGGCTAAACCGTCAGGATAGGCGAATAAAATATCCGGAATGGCTTTAAGCAATAATGCATCAGGATTTTGAGAAAGTAAAAAGTCTCTTACCGGGGAACTTTCGTCAGGTAATCGATAGTCGCAATAAATTTCATATTGGGCGTAAATAAAGCTGCGTTCGATATCATCCAATAAGAATTTAATTTCATGAATGATATCATTTTCTGTCTTTCCTATTTGTTTTGTTCCTACACTGAGAATTTTACCTCCGAGAATCTGAGTTATTCTTAGTAAAATATCAGGACACACTTTATATTTACTATCAGGATATTTTTGGCCTTGTGCTTCATGGTATTTATGGGAATCAAAGCCGGAAGTATAGCCTAAAGGAACGGCCACAAAATCACCATTGTCGTTGTAATAATTTAAATTAGAAATATCGCCAAACTCATCTCGGCCAAATCCTATGACCGATGTGCAAGAGGGAAATAATAGAAAAACATGAGTAACATCTGCTCCACAAAAGGGATAATAAACTGAGGAAACTGACTGAGCTGAGTTAATTTCGGAGCTAGCTTTCTTTAACTCATTACAGCGTATATCGTTTAATCCTGATGCATGGAGTTTTGAATGATGCAAACGCTTCAGTAATTCACTATTACTATATTGTGTAGCTGGCTGTATGAAGGGTTCTTCCTGTTGGATCTCTTTTTCATAATCGGCAATTATCTGAGAAACAAAAAATGCTGTGGAACCATCAGTCTTCATGTTACAACCTCATTGGATTATTTAACCAATTATAAGGTGATGGGATTAAGAAAAAATTAAATTGATTAATACAGGAGGCTATTTATCAATAATAAAAGAAGAATCACCGGGATTAAAGAAGGCCTGCAACTGTCCCAGGATAGTATTCATTTCTTCTTTGAGGGTGTAGGGAGGATTAATAATCCATAAACCACATCCTGTCATACCTTTTTCATTCATGCAGGTCCAATTAAATTCAATTCGTATTGTATTTTGAGCGCCAATAGTTTCCAGCCCTCGTAGAAGCTGCTGATGCAATCTACTTTCTACCAGCGGATACCAAAGGCAAAAAGTACCTGTGGAAAATTGCTGATACGCCAGTCTAAGAGCTTTAGGGATAGTTTTGTATTCTTCTTTGATTTCATAAGAGGGATCGAGAAAGATAATTCCCCGGCGTTCAGGTGGTGGTAATAAGGCGTGCAATGCAGCTATGCCATCACTGTGGCTAAAAAAGACACGTTTTCCTGGATGAGATAATGTGTTGAGTTGTTCAAATTCGCGAGGATGTAGCTCGCAACAATACAAGCGATCCTGTGCTCGCAAAAGTTCAATTGCTACTAGCGGCGAACCGGGATAAAAACGTAACTCAGAAGAATTATTAAGAAAGTCGATGCACTTTATGTAAGGTGTAAACAGGGGGGATAAATGGTGTTTATGTTGCCATAGCAGTTTAATGCCTTGCTGAGATTCACCCGTCTTCCTAGCCTGGGAATCTTTTAAATCGTAACGTCCTTTCCCTGAATGTGTTTCAAGATAAAACAAGGGTTTTTCTTTTTTCACGAGATAAGTAAGGATACGACAAAGCGTAGCGTGTTTTACAACATCAGCAAAATTACCGGCATGATAGCCGTGTTGATAGCTAAGCATAAGAAATAATGAGGTGTAAAAGCCGAAATTATAAACATTCCAAGCGACTATGTCACTTTCAGGATGGAGTCTTTATCTATTTACCTCTCATCCAGAATGCGGCAAAGCCGCATCAAGGAGCGCTGCAAATAGAACCCTATCCCTATTGAGGATTCTTCGCTACCCAGGATAACGGACTAAAAAATATCGCCAATATATGCACTATACTTAGATTGTGTTTTAAAGGAGCAATGGAGATAAATTATGGGCTTTCCTAGAGAATATGAAGAGACCAATTCCTTTTCAGATTACTCCTATGAGGAAGAAAATAGCGAAGACTTGGATCATAAAAAACGAGTTCGCAAAATGCTTGAAGATAAGCTTGAGCGTAAACGTTTAAGGGAAGAATTAGAAGATGAGTTGGATGGTGAGTTTGATTGGGATGAGTTAGAGCGTTAATGATTCGCTTCGTAACTGTCTTGCTGCAAATAAAGTATTCTGCAGTAAGACAGCGATTGTCATCGGTCCTACGCCACCTGGTACAGGCGTAATCCATCCTACTCTCGATTTAGCGCTCTCAAAATCGACATCACCTCTCAATTTTCCATTGGGCAATCGATGGATTCCCACATCCACTACGACCTGTGTTGGATTTAACCAGGATACATCAATCACATCGCGAATGCCTGTAGCTACCACTAAAATATCCGCCATTTGCACATAGTTTTCCAGATTTTCTGTAAAACGATGACATACGGTTACAGTGGCTGCAGCCAGTAAAAATTCCATTGCCATGGGGCGACCTACAATATTTGATGCACCGATAACAACCGTATGTTTGCCTTCGAGTGGAATGTGATAATAGTCCAGTAAATTGATGATTCCATAGGGTGTGCAGGGTCTTAACAAGGGGTTACGTAGTGTTAAACGCCCCATATTGTAGGGATGAAACCCATCGATATCTTTTTGAGGAGAAATGTATTCAGTTATTTTGTTAGGGTCAATTGTTTCCGGTAAGGGAAGTTGTACGAGAATACCATCTATTTCTGGTGAATTATTTAACTGCTCAATTAGACTGATTAATTCTTCTTCTGTGGTTGCTGCAGGCAAATCAAAAGCATAAGACTTAAATCCCACTTCAGAACAGGCTTTTCGTTTGTTATTGACATAAATATGAGAGGCAGGATCATTTCCAACAAGGATAACAGCAAGCCCGGGGACAGGTTTCCCTTGACTGATCATTTCAGCAACAGCAAGTTTAATTTCTTGTTTTAACTTGGAAGAGACGAGATTACCATCTAATAAAGTTGCAGTCATAGTCAGGAACACCATAAGTTTGTAAGGATTATGAAATAGCCAATCCATTAATGCAATGATTCCTATGCAATAATACATTTCTATTTGTTGCATCAACACCCCTAGACAAACGTATTTTGGTGTTATACATTGGCCGTTTTTAGCAGGAAATGGTCATGCGTATTGCCTTAGGGGTTGAATACGATGGTAGCCAATATCATGGCTGGCAAGCGCAAACAGGCCTGCATACGGTTCAGCAAGTTCTTGAAGATGCTTTGACAAAGGTAGCTGACAGCGAAGTTAGTGTTATCTGCGCAGGTAGAACCGATACAGGTGTGCATGCTACAAACCAGATTATTCATTTTGATTGTGAAAAACAGCGAACCATTCGTTCATGGATTCATGGCGCTAATTCTTTTTTACCAAAAGATGTTTGTGTCAAATGGGGAAGAGAAATGCCGGATAGTTTTCATGCGCGCTATTCCGCCTTATCGCGACGTTATCGTTATGTGATTTACAATGCGCCAATAAGACCAGCACTTTTACGTAGTAGTGTCACCTGGCAATACCGCCAGCTTGATCATCATGCCATGCAAGAAGCCAGTCGCTGCTTATTGGGAGAAAATGATTATACTTCTTTTCGGTCAATAGAATGTCAATCAAATACTCCCATGCGGAATGTGCATAATTTACAAATCACTCGTACTGGTGATCTGGTGATGATTGATATCACTGCCAATGCTTTTCTTCACCACATGGTGAGAAATATTGCAGGTGTATTAATTGCTGTCGGTTCTGGCAAAAAGCCGGTGAGCTGGGTGAGAGAGGTTTTGCAAGCGAAAGACAGGCGTTTGGGTGCTGAAACAGCGCCACCTTATGGTTTATACTTGGTAGCAGTTGCTTACCCAAAAGAATTCGGTGTAATACAATCAAGTCCAGGACCTTTATTTTTGTGGGAGCGTTAGTTGGCAAATCGGCTACGGGTAAAAATGTGTGGCATGACACGTGCACAGGACATAGCCTATGCAGCAGCATTAGGTGTTGATGCTATTGGCTTTATATTTTATCCCAAAAGCCCGCGCTACATTTCGATTGAACAGGCAAAGCAGTTAATACATCAGGTACCTGCCTTTTTAAATATAGTGGCTGTGCTGGTTAACCCGGATGTTTCTCTTGTGCAGCAAATTATTAAAGAGTTGCCAGTTCATTATCTACAGTTTCATGGCAATGAATCGGCAAGATTTTGCACCGGATTTAAAAAGCCTTATATTAAAGCAATACAGGCCCTCTCACCGGATTTTATTGCTAAGAAGTGTTTAGAGCATACAGAAGCATCAGCCATTTTACTGGACACACCATCAGTCTCTCATGGGGGTACAGGCAAGATGTTTGATTGGAATGTTATTCCCGACACGCTAATAAAGCCTCTTATTTTAGCGGGTGGTTTAACTGCTGAGAATATCGAAAAGGCAGCAAAAGAACATTCATTTTATGCAGTGGACGTTTGTAGTGGTGTGGAAGCATCTCCGGGTATTAAGGATCATGAAAAAATGAATCAGTTTGTTAACGCATTGTGGGGTAAAGGATGAGTGAAATAAAACTCCCGGATAATCGCGGCCATTTTGGCCAATATGGTGGTATTTTTGTGGCCGATACTTTGATGCATGCGTTGCAACAATTACAGGAAGCCTATCAGAAATATGCGCAAGAGCCTGCGTTCATGGCTGAATTAACGGCTGAGTTGCGTGAATATGTAGGAAGACCAACACCACTGTATTATGCCAAACATTTAAGCACCCAAGTGGGTGGGGCTCAAATTTATTTAAAGCGCGAAGATTTAAATCATACCGGTGCACACAAGATTAATAACACGGTAGGGCAGGCTTTACTTGCCAGGCGAATGGGAAAAACAAGAATTATTGCTGAAACCGGTGCAGGTCAGCATGGTGTTGCCTCTGCCACCGTGGCTGCCAAACTCGGTTTAAAATGTGTAGTTTACATGGGCTCTGAAGACATTAAAAGACAAGCCATTAATGTTTATCGCATGAAGCTATTGGGGGCTGAAGTAATTCCAGTGACAGCAGGCTCCAGAACATTAAAAGATGCGTTAAATGAAGCAATGCGTGATTGGGTGAGCAACGTAGATGATACATTTTATATCATTGGTACTGTAGCAGGTCCTCATCCTTACCCACAAATAGTAAGAGATTTCCAGGCAATTATTGGTCAGGAAGCGCGTGAACAAATGCTTGAAGCCTCTGGACAATTACCTGATGCCTTAGTGGCCTGTGTAGGTGGGGGTTCTAATGCGATTGGATTATTTCATGCGTTTTTAAATGACCAAACGGTAGCCATTTATGGTGTAGAAGCTGGAGGGAAGGGCATTGAAACTGGTGAGCATGCAGCCTCATTAATTGCTGGAAAGCCAGGTGTTTTACATGGAAATCGAACCTATTTGTTATGTGATGAATATGGTCAGATCAAAGATACGCATTCTGTTTCTGCCGGCCTTGACTACCCTGGGGTAGGTCCTGAACATGCCTATTTAAAAGACATCGGGCGGGTAGCGTATGTCGCTATTAATGATGAGGAAGCGCTGGATGCCTTCCGTATATTAACGAAGATAGAAGGAATTATTCCCGCATTGGAATCAAGTCATGCTGTAGCTTATGCAATGAAACTGGCGAAAAAAATGCTACCTTCGCAAAGAATTATTGTTAATTTATCAGGTCGAGGGGACAAGGATATTCATACAGTAGCCAATATTGACGGATTATCTTTGTAAAGTGCTTACCTGTTTTGTTAATGTAAGCGACGGGGTGTTGGCTCTGTGGCAGATTGTGCGAAAAGTGAAAACAGAAATACTGAGGCAAAGGTAAATTATGAATCGAATTGATAAAACATTGGCACAATTGCGGACTAGCGGCAAAAAAATGTTAAGTCCCTATATCACTGCCGGTGATCCCAAGCTGGATATTACCGTTCCCTTGATGCATGAATTGGTGGCAGCGGGTGCTAATATTTTAGAAATAGGCATACCCTTTTCTGATCCTATGGCGGAAGGTCCAGTTATTCAAGCCGCAATGGAAAGAGCATTGGCACAGGGAGTGAGTTGTGATGATGTGTTTCTTCTCATAGAAGAATTTCGCACAAAAGATCAGCAAACTCCTATTGTACTGATGGGTTATGTGAATCCCATTGAACAATATGGGTATGAACGTTTTGCGACAAGGGCAAAAACAGCAGGTGTCGATGGAACAATTATGGTGGATTTGCCGCCAGAAGAGAGTGAGTTAATTGCTTCACTATGGCAATCAAATAATTTATATAGCATTTATCTTTGCTCACCGACTACTTCTGATGAGCGAATGAAATTAATCAATACTTATGGGAAGGGTTACCTTTATTATGTTTCATTAAAAGGAGTGACTGGTTCCGATAATTTTGATTTGGAGCAAGTAAAGAAACAGTATCAACAGCGAAAAGAACAAACTGATTTGCCCCTTATGATAGGCTTTGGTATTAAAACCCCTGTAATGGCAGCAAAAGTCGCAGAATTTGCTGATGGTGTTATTGTCGGAGCAGCATTAATTAATACAATTTATGAAGCGCATAATGCAGATCGTAATGCTTTAGCCGCAGGTGCCTCTCTGATGAGCGAGATGCGGCAAATGATAGATAAACATGAGTGAAAACATGACTGACGTTAGTGAAAAAAGAACCCATTTCATCAGACAATTAATTACTGAAGAATTAGCAAGCGGTAAACATCAAGAGATTATTACCCGTTTTCCACCAGAGCCGAATGGTTATTTACATATTGGGCATGCCAAATCAATTTGCTTGAATTTTGGCTTGGCTGAAGAATTTAAAGGTAAATGTAACCTGCGCTTTGATGATACAAATCCTATCAAGGAAGAACAGGAATTTGTAGATGCTATTATGGATGATGTGAAGTGGCTGGGCTTTAGCTGGGATGAACTTACTCACTCTTCAGATTATTACCAAGAGCTTTATAATTATGCAGTTTATTTAATAAAACAAGGTAAAGCTTATGTCGATAGTCTGAGTATTGACGAGATACGTGCTCATCGAGGAACACTACTTGAGCCTGGACGTGAAAGTCCTTATCGCAATCGTAGCATTGAGGAAAATTTGCAATTGTTTGAGCGAATGAAAGCAGGGGAATTTGCTGACGGTGAACATGTGCTGCGCGCCAAAATTGATATGCAGTCAGGTAATGTCAATATGCGCGATCCCGTACTTTATCGCATCCGACATGCTCATCATCAACGCACTGGTGATAAGTGGTGTATTTATCCCATGTATGATTACGCACATCCAGTTTCCGATGCGTTGGAGAGAATAACCCATTCTCTGTGTACACTTGAATTTCAAGATCATCGTCCGTTATACGATTGGTTTATTGAGAACTTGCCCGTTCCGGCAAAACCGGTACAAACTGAATTTGCTCGTCTTAATTTGTCCCATACGGTGACTTCAAAACGGAAATTGCGAGATTTGGTTGAGAAAAAAATTGTTTCTGGCTGGGATGATCCGAGATTACCGACTTTGCGCGGTATGCGTAAGCGAGGATATCCACCCGAAGCCATTCGACAATTTTGTGAAATCATAGGCATTTCACGTAGCGATTCTGTGATTGATATGTCTATTCTTGAGGAAGCGGTGCGTAATGAGCTCAATAAGACAGCAAAACGAGCACTTTGTGTACTGGATCCGCTGAAAGTAGTCATTGAGAATTACCCTCATGATCAAGTTGAACAATTGGTGGCTAAATTTAATCCACAAGATCCTGAGTCTTCAACACGTATTCTACCCTTTAGCCGTGAAATTTATATTGAACGCACTGATTTTATGGAAAATCCCCCGAAAGATTATTTTCGATTGGCTCCAGGTACAGAAGTGCGTTTAAGACAGGCGTATGTGATTCGTTGTGTGGACGTTGTGCGTGATGCAGAGGGTAAAATTATTGAGCTGCGTTGTACTTATGATGAAAATACTTTAGGGAAAAACCCGGTTGATAGGAAGGTAAAAGGTGTTATTCATTGGGTCTCGTGTAAAGAAGCGCATCCCGTAACCATTTTGCAATACGACCGATTATTTACTGATGCTAATCCGGCAAGAGAAGATGATTTTCTGCAGTTCCTTAATGAAAATTCTTTGGAAATTAAACAAGCCTTGTGCGAGCCTTCCCTGGCTATACAGCCATCTGGTGAAGTTTTTCAATTTGAACGCCTGGGTTACTATTGTGTAAATGACGTTGAAAATGGGCAGGTACGTCGTTTTCATCGTGTTGTAGGTCTTAAAGACACTTGGGGAAAAATAAGCTAAAGGGGCGGTGATGTTACATCTTTATAATTCGTTAACACGAACCAAAGAACCATTCAAATCAATACAACCAGGTAAAATTGGTATCTATGTCTGTGGGATGACAGTTTATGATCGTTGTCATCTTGGACATGCTCGTTCAATGGTTTGCTTTGATGTTATCGTGCGCTACTTACGCTCCCAGGGTTATAAAGTAACTTATGTTCGTAACATCACTGATATTGATGACAAAATTATTGCTCGAGCCAATGAGCGAAGTATTTCCATTGAGGAATTAACCTCGCAATATATTCAAGCGCTGCATAAGGATACCAGGGCTTTAAATATCTTACCGCCAGATATAGAACCCAGAGCAACAGCACATATCGAGTCCATTATAACGTTGATACAACAGTTAATTGAGAATGGCTATGCTTATGTTAGTGAAAATGGTGATGTCTGCTATGAGGTCGAAAATTTTAAAGGGTATGGCAAGCTATCCCATAAGGATCTAGAGGGGCTAATGGCTGGTGCTCGTGTTGAGGTGGTGAAAGAAAAGCGATCGCCACTGGATTTTGTGTTATGGAAAAAGGCAAAGCCAGGTGAGCCTAGCTGGTCGTCACCCTGGGGTGAAGGACGTCCTGGGTGGCATATTGAATGTTCTGCCATGGCAATGCATGAATTAGGCGAGCAATTTGATATTCATGGTGGTGGTTCAGATCTGCAGTTCCCTCATCATGAAAATGAAATCGCTCAAAGTGAGGCTGCCAGTGGAAAAACTTTTGCCAATTATTGGATGCACGTAGGGATGCTACAAGTAAACAATGAGAAAATGGCCAAATCAGTAGGCAATTTTTTTACCATTGAAGATGTGCTACAACAGTATCATCCTGAAGTTGTTCGTTATTTTCTCTTAAGCAGTCATTATCGCAGTGCACTAAATTATTCGGAAGAAAATTTATCTAATGCTGGTAAAGCTCTGACAAGACTTTATCAATCGCTAAAGGATGTGCCAACCGTTAATAATGAAATGGATGAATTTTGGCTTCAACAATTCAATCAGGCCATGGATGATGACTTCAATACCCCAGTTGCATTGGCTGTTCTGTTTCAGTTAAGTCATGAAATTAATAAAACGAGTTCCCCTAAACTGGCGAGCACGTTAAAGCATATGGCTTCACTCTTGGGACTGCTACAAAGTCCACCTGATGCATTTTTACAAGCAGGACTTGATGATCAGGAAAAAGAACAAATTGAACAATTAATTCAGGAAAGACTTGAAGCAAGGACAGCTCGAAATTGGGCGCGAGCTGATGAAATTCGTACTTTGCTTACAAATCAAGGAATTGATTTGGAGGACGGCCCTAACGGTACTACCTGGCGTAGGCGAGCTGAGTAGCCTTAATTGTGAAGCGTAGCGTAAGGTTTTAAAAGCGTTATTCCTTTGATTACGCTGCGCTGCATCAAGGTTACTACACAATTCTGCAAAGGTCGGGAATGACTAATTGCAAAGTAAAATTTTCGTTTAGCTCCCTTTATTTTGATTAGAAGGCGACAAAGAATCAAAAGTTTGATCAATGGAGTTGACCATCTTTTGACGATTGGTAGCAGAAAAAAAGGTACTCCCTGTACTTAGATATTTTGCGATCAGAGCCAAAAGACCAATGCCTGTGGCGGCAATCGCTATATTCGCTAAAATAGGTTTCCAGCGGGCGCGATGCGTTTTCATGTCCTGATAGCCTTGATTAAGGGCATCTCTAAAATCATCCTTAATATGTTGAATATCAGCATTATTGGTTTCATTGTGAGCTTTTGCAAATTGAATTGTTAAGGATTCAAATTTTTTTGCAAGAGAAATCGCCTTTTCTCCTTCTTTGCTATCGAGACTCTCTTTTTTATTCTTCCATCTTCTGGTATTGATTCCATATAACGAGATAGCTGGGCAGGAGAGTCTATTTCGCTGGCTAATAAATGACGGAGCTGAAGCGATTTGAGTTTTATTTCTGCTTGAGGCTGAATAGAAAAATAATTTTTTCAATAATTGGTGATTTCTTTGCGTGTATTAATAACGTTGCTCCCTCAATAGTCGTTTGAAAAAACTCAATAAGTTGTTTTTCTGACCACTGGGAAAGACAAAAGGTTAGTAAATCATTATTCTCAGTACAGAGGGAGTAAGTCAGTGCATTAGTGATGCCAATTTTATTAATATTGGCTTATTGCCTCATTTAGGGCTGACAATTGCTCGCTGTTAATTGCACCAGAATCAATAGCATCCAAAAGTTCATTTGGAATAGAAGGTTGACAATTAATTTTAGCGAATTTAAATAACGAGTCATAACAATTTGGAGGAAAGGCCACTAAGAAATTTAAATAATCAGTACCATTATTAATTTCAATACGACCCAAATGGGTAGCGAGATATTCCTTTGGAAGAATAATACCAGGTTCGCTACCTTCAATGAATAATCGTTTTTTGCCATATTTATTTTTAATAGTATCTATTTGTTCCTGAGTCAAATGAGGTCTGGTGTGTAGAACAGTTTTATTCAGAGGATTATTTAAAAGCTCTTTTAGATTGCTGGATGCTGTTTCAATACATTCTCGATTATTTAAATCCTTTATAATATGACCTAAGGTAATACCTGAAGAGGTTTTTAACTCCATTAGATCAGATTGCAGTTGAGGCGGTAAGGAATTTAAATAAGCAATAAATTCAGTATAAGCTACTTGCGCACCCACTGAAGCATACACTTGACCTGTGTAGCGTTCACCTCCTAATTCTAACTCTTGAGATAAGTGTTTAATCGCTTCATAAAGGGATTGATTTATTGTCATTAAGTGATGACGAAGCGTTTGTAATGATCTATTGTGCTGATAGAGTTTCTCAGAGTGGGTTTTTTCTGCAATACTTTAAATAAAGCTTGATGATGCACAAATTTAAACCTGGTAATATTATTTAAATCAAAAAGAGAGTTTTCAACCATAACAAATTGTGTCAGCTGCTGAATGTCAGGCAATTGATCCAGTAAAGACAATGATTTTTCATCGAGTCGAATGGATGGACTTTTTAAAGCAGCTTTTATTTCCTCGCTACTGGAATTCGATGGAATATCTAAGTAAAACTCTGGAATAATTAAGTTTATGTTATCGGGAAGCAATAACTTAAGCATGTCTCCTAAAGTTTTAGGCTGAAATAAATGTTCTGCAATTTGCCAATAAAACTTATTGCATTCGCCCGTTGGAAAGGCAAAAAACTAAGACAGGTCCCTTCATTACGCGTAGCTCGTTCTTTGCACAGCAATTTAAAGGCTTCTTTAAATTGCTCAGGATCTCTTCTAGCAACTGACTTAATTTTTCGAGTTCATTTTGTAACTCTTGATTAATAATTTGGGATTTAAGGCTTGCGTAGTCAAGAGGAGTCGTTTCATCAATCTTTAACGCTCTTTTTTCTTTTAATAGCTCTGTTAAAAGCGTGGTATCTTCAGGGGACATGCAACGACCAATACAATACATTTGTTCTAATAGTATACAATATGCCCGTATTATTTCTATATGGGTAATTTTACCTACATAGAAACTTTAGCTAACTGTATATATTGTCCTTCCTGGAGAGTGAACGAATCAAATTGTTGATTAATTGCATTGACCATTTTTTGACGCGTAGTCGAAGCAAAAAAGGCGCTACCTGTGGTTAAATATTTGGCTAGGATAACCAAAAGTCCAACTCCTGTAGCCGCGATGGCTATATTGGCAAGAATAGGCCTCCAGAGGATACGGTGAGTTTTCATTTCCCGATAACCGGACTCGAAAGTGGCTTTAAAGGCGTTTTTAATTCTTTGGAGTTGTTCAGGATTGTCGGTATTTTTAGCAGTCATAAATTGAAGGGTTAAATCTTCAAATTTTTCCGCAAGTTTTGTGGCTTTTTCTCCTTCCAGACGATCACGACTACCAGGCTTACTTTCTTCTTGTAACTTATTACCATGCCTTTTTAGTCGTTTTATTTGTAGATGCAACTCAATCAAAGACACCAGTTCGTTGTTGGTACTCTTAATTTTTACAGAGGGAATTTCAGGCAGTATTGACAAAATGGTTTGCAGGGCTTCAACGTCATTTGCCCCTAAATCAGCAAGCCTATGATTAGTTGAACCTACAAATTTAACCGCGTAATCTAACCAAAATCGGTGGTTTTTATTCATATATTCAATAGCTTGCAACCAATCATCCTTGGGTAGTATTGCATGAAGAGCGAATAGGCAATGTGGCTTTTGGAGCCAATCAAGAAGACATTGGCCGTTGTCATTTTTTGCGAGTAAGGCATTTAGTCGTCTATTTTTGGATAATGTGGCTAAAATTGTATTTATATCCTCTTCAGTTACATAATCTATAACGCGACAAGAATTTGCTATGAAATAATTATTTTCTACCGTTAAAAACAATACCTCCTCTCGTTGATCTTGAGATAATAAATTCAGGAGTCTTGTAAGTTCTTCCGAATTTGTAGCATGGGAGAGGCGAGGATCCTGATAATATTCTTTGAGTAACGAAACTCGATGCTTTTCGGGTAATAATAGTAACTTTTTTTCCAAGCAAGAAAAATTGGACGCATAATGTTGATAGCGAGGGATTTTTTTAAGACGCGTTATGGCTTCTAATCGTTCTTCTTCAGGTAGTATTTCCAAGAGGGAGAGATGTCGTTCCTCTAAAATCAAGTCAAGACAAGGCTTGTTCTGTTCAGCGACTGTCAGGATTGCAGTTAACCGTTTTTCTTCAGGTAACAGTTCTAACACTGGTTTTAGGGGCGCTAGTGATGCTGCGCTTTTTTCTAGCAAGGTAAAGTCATCTTTTTGTGTGCTGGTTAGGGCAATAAAGCGATCTTTCTCTGGAAGCAATTTCAATAATTCAATGCAGTCCGTAATATTTAAAAAACGTAAAAGATTTTTTCCTTCATTATTTTCCTTAAGGATGATTGAAAGGCGCCTGTCTTTGGGTAATAAGCGAAGAATCGCCATAATCGCTTGTGGTGAAACACTCTCTGAATACAGGCAGGCAAGTAGGGCAGTTTCTTCATATTTCTGCCAGAGAAGAGGAGTTCGATCGTTTTCAGGGAGTAAGAGTAAAATTTTTAATAAATCAGAAGGTGTTATCTTACCAAGATGAGCATTAACATAAGTAAGTACCGCCAATCGCTTTTCTTGAGGCAATAGGTGCAAAAGATTAATAATTTCATTGAGAGCAAGCAGCTCAATTTTTTGATAGAGGATATAAACTCGATCGCTTTCAGGTAATAAGGGTAAAATTTTTAATAAATCGGAGTATTTTATCTCACCAAAATCATTGTTACTTTTATAAGTAAATACCTCTAATCGTTTTTCGTGAGGTAATAAATCTAAAAGATCAATTATTTGATCTAGAGCAAGCCGCTCAAGAACAATACAATCATTGCTATTTTTATTAGTGAGAGCAGTCCAGCGATTATTTTCCGGTAGAAGATTTAAAATTCCTTTTAGAAAACTTGGATCAATCCGATGTAAAAGATTATTTCCTTCGTTATTCTGCTCAAAAACTACAGAAATACGCTTGTCTTCTGGCAATAGTTTAAGAATGGTTATAAGTGATGCTGTACGATAACATACCGATTGCAACAAATTGTTTCCGTCAATATCTTTTATATTGACAATTTCCAGAAGTTCACTTTCAGAGAGCTTTGCTAAAAGATTGGCAATTTTCTTTGGGTAGGATTTGTTTTGTTCCAGCAAATAACGTAGCCGAAAAGCGTTTAGCGATTTTTCGGCAGTGGGCCAAACAGAGATAATAATTTCCCAAGCTTTTGAATTTTCACATATCCTCTTCAATAGAGGATATTCATGCTTATGAAATGTATTAAATGTAGTCAGTCTCTGGGGGGGTGATGTGGAAAGTAAAGCCGTTAACAAGTCATAATTTTCTAATTTTATAGCATAGTTCAGTGACGCAATAAGGCCGAGTTTGTTGACATTATTTTTTACAGCCTCGTTTAAAGCTGATAACTGCTCATTATTGAGTATCCCGGTTTTTAGCATCTTCAAAAGTGCTTGCGGCAAGGTAGGTTGGCAGTTAATTTGGGCAAACTTTAATAAAGAGTCATAATAGCTGGGAGGGAAAGCGATTAATAAATCCAGATAGACCAACTCATCCTCAATTTTAATGTGGCCTAAAAGAGCGCATAAATAATCGTGGGGCAACTCATTAGTGGAATCTCTCCCCATGGTAGGCAGTGCTTTTTTGCCATATTGACTGTTAATTGCCTCTCTTTCCTCCTGAGTAAGATAGGGTTTGGTATTTAAAACAGTATGATTAACAGAATTATCCAGAATACCTTGCAGATGCTTTGCTGCTGTTTCGACGCAATCTCCTTTATTCAGGTCGTCTAAAATTTCACTAAAAGTAATATTATTCGCTGTTTTTAGAGTCATTAGAGAGGATTTAAGGATTGGAGGTAGGGAATTTAAATAGGAAAGAAATTCAGTATAAGCTACCTGCGCTCTGACGCTGGCATAGAGTCCCCCCGTAAAGCGCTCACCGCCCAGTGTTAATTCTCGAATTAAGAGTTTAATTTCTTCGTAAGGTGATTGTCCTTTGTTATTGACAATCAGCATTTGTTTGTAGAGCGTTTGGAAGTCGTGATTATGTTGGTATAACTTGTCTATCAATGCTGGTTTTTCTTCCCGTAGTGTTTTGAATAGAGCCTGATGATGTGTAAATTTAAACAGCACAAGGTTGTTGACATCAAAAAGACTCTTTTCTGTCATTACAAATTGTGTAAGCCGTTCAATGGTTGGAGGACTCTCTTCAGTTTCCAACACAGATAAGGCTCCTTCATGGAGTCTGGCGACTGGATTTTTTAATGCGGCTATTATTTGTTCACTAATTGGACGAGAGGTGGGTAAATCCAGAAGAAACTCAGGAGTGATCACATTAACATTATCAGAAAGGAGTAGCTTGAACATTTCCCCAAGCGTTTTAGGTTTAAACAAACGTTCTGCGATTTGCCAGTAGAGCCTATTACAGTAACCGAATGGAAGAGCAAAAAAACTAAGGCAGCTCTCTTCATTACGCTTAGCCCGTTCTTTACATAGTACTCTGAAGTGCTCTGCAAATTGTTCAGGTTTATTTTCCAATAATTCGTTGAGCTTTTTTAGTTCATCCCGTAACTCTTGATTAATAATTTGAAATTTAAGACTTGCGTAATCATGAGGGGTAATATCATCCATTAATAAAAGTGCTGTTTCTTTTAGAAGATTAGTTAGGAATTCTTTATCTGCAGATAACATAAGAGACCGCTCAATCTAACACTAAGTGATCATTAATTGTACATGTAGTGTCATTAAGTTGCTATGGGTAAAACTACCCATTCAACATTGCTATGCTTCTCGCAATGAGGCCTAGGGTTTGATCGCAATTTTAATCAACTTCAATGGCATGATCTTGCTCTGGTAAGAAGCTTGTATAACTGGCAGATTAGAAAAGAATCGTCTATATTTATAGTTAGGGCCTTACCTTTTAAGGGAATGATCTTTCTTAAAAGGAATTAAGGATAAGGCCGCGGAATTTTACAGATATAAAGCCAAATTGTGTTTCCTAAAACACCTCTTATTTCATCGTAGTATTAACTCCTTCTTGATCAAATAACTGCAAAAAATTTTAACAATTTACCCTAAAAAATTTTGGTAGTTCATCTATACTGGGATTGTAAATGAAAGAATTTAATAGATAGCAGTAATAAAATACTAATGCGAAGGAGAGCGTCATGAAAAAAATAGTTTCAATTTTGCTAGCAACATTTGGGGTAACGATGTTCGCAAACGCTAACATCAATTCCCTCAACCCTGACTCTCAACAACGAAGTCCATCAGCAAATCAGGAGAGCCAGGCAACTACTCAACTAGCCAGCAGTGATCCAGGAACTGCAACAGATTCTACTGCTACCGATGAAAGCAGTCCTACAGTAACCTCAACTGAGGACAGCGGCCCAGTGAGTGATCCGTTTGATACGAGCCTTACTACGGACAGTCCCCTTACGGTTAATCATGAGGATATGGCCACTGCAACAGGCTCAACTTCTGTAGACGGAGACAGCAGCACAATGGAGCAAGGCACTACAACCGGCATGCCAACAGACACCTCTACACCGGGCGATGCGACAACTACAGGTACTACACCAGGTACTACACCAGGTATGGATCCAACCACCCCAAGTGCTATACCTGCTGACGGAAATACTATTCCAACTGAACCCAGTACTACTGATACCAGCCCCAGTACTGATGGCACTAATTCTGGCATGGGCACAAGTGGTAGCAATAATGATATGGGAACCACAACCAATACTACTAATGGAGATTCTGATACTGGTTCTAACTCTGGCACAAGCAATTACTAAAATAATAACCTTGACGATAAGAATAACAATAACGTCAAGGTTATCTTCTCTTAAGGTTTCTTAAAATTAAAGAATTTATACCGTCACTCATCCCTGAACAGTAATCAATTTGGTAAATAAAAATTTTTGAACTAAGTTTAAAAATAGGAGGCAGGGAAAGGAAGTGTAATGAAAGACCCATTAGTGGCATTAGAGGAATCTTTAGCTTACATGTTTGAGCTGCAAACGACGAGAAGAACAGGAGAATACCTTCATCCATCAGTACAAAAACTTAAACAAGCATTGGAAAATTATAAAAATGGTCCCTCTCTCTCGTTACGAGAATTAACTGCGGCTATACAATTAGCGCTTCCCATTATTGAAAATTACGTGGAAGGGTATATCGTTAAGCTAAAAATGGAAGCATTAGCACAAGCCAATGGATCATTTATTACTTGGGATTTACCGAGGACAAAGGGCAGGGGATACCCCTATTTTCAGTTTACAATTTTTACCCCTCAGCCGGGAAATGATTTTATTTCATGGCTTTCATCTAAAGTTGGTACGGAGTTTACCTCTCTTGAACCTGAAAAACAGGTCACTGTAATGCTTAGTCAGATAAGAGAAATTGAGTTTATGACGAAACTGGCGGAATATCTGTTAAAAAAGCCCTATTTTCTTTCTAATCTTACCCTCTCTTCTCCAGATGCATTTATAAAAATAATAAGCTCCCGTCTTGGATTCGAATTAGAAAATCGGGATATTGCAAAGGCAATTGTTTATCACTGTGATTCCATGATCGAGCTTGCCGAAGAATTTCCAGATAAAATTAATAATTATTTTGACTGGTTAAATAGGCATTTGGCCTTAACAGTCCGTTCTATCGATAAACTATTGGATGATCCCTTGGCTAAAGTGGAGCTGGAGAAAAAAGAAGTTTTTCAATACTACAATGAAAACAGGACTTATCGTTATACCAGTCAATTATAATTATAGAACCCTAGGCGAGTCAGCAACCTTAGTGTTGACTTGTGACCCGCAAAATCTCTGCCAAGGCAGTATCACCTGCTAAAACTCGTTTAAAGCCATCTTCACGAATGGTAGGGACGCTTGGCCGTAAATAATTATCTATCACCTGCAAATTTTCATTTCGGTGGATCATGCCTCGAAGTGTTTCATCAATGGAAATTAATTCATAGATTCCTGTGCGACCACGATAGCCAGAATGATTGCACTGTTCACATCCTTTGGGTTCACAAATTTTCGAAATGTCTGTATCGGGTGAAAGTCGCATTAATTCAATCTCATCTTCACGTAATTGGTGAGGGGTTTTGCAGTGAGGGCATAATTTGCGGACAAGTCGTTGTGCAATTAATCCTACAATACTCGAGGCTAATAAAAATGACTCCACACCCATATCGTGCAAGCGTGTGATAGCACCAAGAGCACTGTTTGTATGTAAGGTGGAAAGCACTAGGTGACCTGTTAAACTCGCCTGAACAGCAATTTCTGCAGTTTCCAGATCACGGATTTCCCCGATCATGACTACATCTGGATCCTGACGCAAAATGGCTCTAAGTCCTTTGGCAAAAGTCATTTGCACTTTGGTGTTTACCTGTGTTTGACCAACACCAGGTAAATCATATTCAATGGGATCCTCAATGGTTAAGATATTACGGCTAACTTCATTGAGCTCAGTCAGCATGGCATAGAGGGAAGTTGTTTTACCAGAACCGGTAGGTCCTGTTACCAAAATAATTCCGTGAGGCTCGGCAATCATTTTGCGCATTGCTTTTAATGTGGATTGAGGCATTCCCAAAAGACTTAAATCAAGTTGTGCTGCTTGCTTATCTAAAATACGCAAAACAATGCGTTCTCCGTGATTAGAGGGTAGGGTGGAAACCCTTACATCAATATTATGCCCACCGATGCGTAAGGCAATACGGCCATCCTGAGGGATGCGCTTTTCTGCAATATCCAGTTTTGCCATGACTTTGACACGAGAAATCACTAAAGGAGCAATGGCACGCTGAATTTCCAGAACTTCATTTAAAACGCCATCAATCCGGTTACGCACAAGAACGCGGCTTTCGTAAGTTTCAATATGAATATCAGAAGCTTTTTGTTTAATTGCCTGGGTAAATAAGGCATTCAATAGTCGAATAATTGGAGCATCATCCTGATTATCAAGCAAGTCTTCACTCACTGGTAGTTGGTCGGCAAGCAAGGATAAATCCATATCTTCTTCCATAACTTCTGCAGCATCAAAAACCGAGGATTGAGATTGATAAATTTGGGCTAAATGCTGTTGAAATTCGGACTCATTCACTTCAGTAAATGCTAACTCACACTGAAGCAGACGCTTTACTTCGGCTAAAACAGGCAATGAAGGATTGGCAAGATGGTAAACAGTTGTAATGCCATTATCTTGCCAACTTGCTATGACGCCCTGTGTTTTAGCAAAAATATAAGGAAGACGTTTTAGTTTTTCCTGATTTTCCATATTTATTTAGTCATTAGAATACGTTGTTTAGGCTGTTGTTTAAGTATAACAGTTTGTTGCGTGGACTGACTAAATGGCCGCGGTAATGCTGTCTGATTCATGGATGGTAGTAAAATATCATTGTTTTCAGGGTTGTAAGGTTGCTCTCGTAAAAACTCTAGTTGCTCTTGCCGAACGTCTTTATATTTGTCGCTTGTTACAAAAAGTGCATCATTACGACTTCTAAGTATGCAGGGTTTGATAAATACCATTAAAACGCGTTTTTCGCGGCTTTGAATATTATGTTGGAAAAGCCGTCCTACTCCTGGCAAATCACCTATGATAGGAATGCGATTATCATCATTACCAATGCTGTCCTGGGTTAAGCCACCCAACACGACAATGTCACCACTCTCTACATGTACAGAAGTTACAATACTGGAAATTTTAAAAACGGGATTATCGGTGTTCAGTGTAGTCGACGGATCAATCGTATCGTTTCCTTGATCGATTTGTAGTTGAATGCCATTGCCCTGGGTAATTTGAGGTCTGACGTATAAATGCAGCGCCACATTGACGCGATCAAAGGTGGTATATGGGCTGGCTACAGTTGTACCCCCTGCATTATTAGGATAGCTGGTGGTGGCTACAGATACTTGACGACCTACAAGAATTTTAGCTTGTCGATTATCCAGCACTACTACAGACGGTGTGGATAAAATATTGGCTTTACGATCACGTGCCAGGGCGTAAATCTGGGCCTGGAAATCATCAATTCTGGTTTGTGAATTGATAATAGCAAAACCTGGTCTGAAATCGGCAGGATTACCAGTTTGTCGATCGCTTCCCCATTCTATTCCCAAGCTGTTAAGATCATTTTCATCTATTTCTGCGACCAGGGCTTCAATTAACAATTGAGCGGGTTTAATATCCAATTGACGAATAACGGATTTTAATGTACGAATTAAGCTGACTGGGGCATTTAGAATAATGGAGTTGGTATTCGGCTCTGCAATAATTTGCACAGTAGGTTTGGTGGTTCCTTCAGTTTGTGTAGCCGCCGCCGTAGTATTAGGGGTAGCTGCCGGATTAGTCACAGGAGGCGGAGTGGTTTGTGCAGGAGTTTGATTCCCACTGGAGGAGTTGCTAACTAGGTTTGAAGCAGGATTCGTACTATCTAATTCAGGACGAGTTATTGTGCCAATAGTGGTTCCTACGTTACCACTAAAATTTGCCTGAGCAATACCTGCTAAAATGGGTACCAAATCTTCAGCTCTTAAATAATTTAAATAAACAACTTGAGTATTGCTGTCCGTACCATAAGCGCTTCGGCGATCTAATTTTGCAATTAATAATCGCAATCGAATTCTGTCTGTTTTACTCCCACTTAATAATATGGAGTTGCTGCGATCATCGGCGGCAATCATGGTTTGAGCGTGACTGCTAAGGCCAGGTTGTGTTTTTATTAAATCTTTTAGTGTGCTGGCTACATCCATTGCCAGGGCATGTTTTAAAGGAATCATGTCAATGCCGTTAGCGGAGGAGCTATCAACCTGTCGAATAATTCTGACCAGTTGTTTAATATTGCTGGCGCGGCCGGATAAAATGAGCCTGTTGGAAGGAGCATAAGCAGAAACACTACTCCATTGTGGCATTAATGGCCGTAAAACAGGGACAAGTTGTTCGGCAGGGACATAATGCACTGGTACTACTGCTACCATCATTTCATCGCCTTGAGGGGGGCTTTTCAACAGACTTAAGCCATAAGGCGACTGAGTTTTAGCATCAATATTGGGGACAATTTTAATGACCGCGCCGCTAGGTATGGCTGCATAGCCTGAAATTTGCAGCATGGATAAGAATACTTGATACAGTTCTTTATTAGAAATAGGTGTACTTGAAACAATGGATATTTTGCCCTGGACGCGTGGATCAACAATAAAATTTCTACCGGTTACTCGCGACACTTCCGCAATGACGGCACGGATGTCTGCATTGCGTAAGTTCCACAATTTTTTGGCAGGAGGATTTATCTCCTCTTCTTCGCCACTGTCACTAACAGTAGTAACGGGAGATGCGATTGCTGAAGGTTTATTATTGGTCGCGGTATTTAGCGGCGTTGTTTTATTTTTTGTTTCTTCAATTATTTTTTTTTGCAGTTCTTGAGCCAATTTAAAATCGTGAATAGGTCCGACTTTAACAACATAATTATTTGAGTTAGCAGGTTGTTCAATCGCTATGGGTTGCTTTAATGCGGAAGACAATTTGAATTTAAGCTGCAATGCATTATTTTGATGTGCAAACCCTGTTACCTGAAGCATATAAGCCGATTGCCCATCAATAGTAATCGACTTGATATTAACTTCTGTTGCACAAGTGACTGTCAAGCAAAACAAAATCAGTATAGCAACCGCAATCTTTCGCATTCAACAACCATAAAATAATTGATAACACCATCATAACCAAATTTGAAAGGATACAATAGGTTTTTAGGATAATTAAAGGCAATTTAATGGGGAAAAGAACCATTGTCTAGCACAGATGGAGCAAAAGAATTATCCATCACTATAAGCCATTCTTCATCTGATTTTTATGCTTGTAAATGAGATGATTTAGTAGTAAGTACGTTATTTGAACTTTAGAGCAAATTTAAATCCCACTTATCAGAATAGGATTCTTATTTTATGGTGGCTATGGGTGGACTCGAACCACCGACCTCAGCATTATGAGTGCCGCGCTCTAACCGGCTGAGCTACATAGCCACAAGAGGTCGTGATTTTGTCTCTTTAAGCGTTTGATGTCAATACCAAGAAAGGAATATTTTAATTTCTTTTTTTTATTGCCCTATAAAAAATATTCCATAAAAAGCGTGATTCTATGGCTCAACTTTCGCTTGCAAAGATCCTTTATGCGGCTTTACACCGCATTCAGGATGATGGAATAGGTGGAAGGTAATTAACTACACGATAAGCAAATACAGCGCACCAGGACCACGTAGAACCTGTACCAACAATTGCTTGTTTTGTTGTTGAGCAATCGTTTGCAATGCTCTAACGCTTGGAGTAGGTTGTTTATTAGCAGAAATAATAATATCTCCGGGTCTTAATCCTGCTCGCCAGCCAGCACTGTTCTCAGCTGCACCAGAAACTTGAACACCTACAATATGGCCATGTAATGGAGAATCTTGTTCAAAGTTTTTTAAAGCTAGTCCATATAAGAATGGATTATTAGCTTGTAAATGCTGTTCATGCTTTTTAACGTCAGTTACTACAGCACTTAAGGTCATTTCTTTACCATCACGTTGAATAGTAAGTTTGGCTTCACTGCCAACACGTAATAAGCCAATGGTTGATTTAACCTGAGTAGCCTGAGTTATTTTAGTATCATTAATTTTTGTTATGATATCACCGGGTTTAAGACCTGCTTTTTCGGCAGGGGAATCCTGATTAACCTGAGCAATAATTGCACCTTGAAAATCTTCAGGATATCCCATTGCCTGAGCCAATTCAGGGGTAAGATGTTGCACAAAAATCCCCATTAGCCCTCGATGAATGGTACCAAATTTAATCAATTGCTGAGCAACGTCTTTTGCCATATTAATAGGAATGGCAAAGCCAATGCCCACGTTACCACCATAAGGTGAAATAATTGCGGTATTAATTCCAATTAACTCGCCATTGGTGTTTACCAAAGCACCTCCTGAATTTCCGGGGTTAATGGCTGCATCTGTTTGAATAAAGTTTTCCAAACCTTCAATGTTTAAATCACTACGCTTGGTTGCACTAATAATTCCAAAAGTAGCTGTCTGACTGTTACCAAAACTATTAAGTCCAAAAGGATTTCCAATGGCGACTACAAAATCACCTACTTCTGCATTGTCGGAATTGCCTATAGGAAGACTCTTGAGATTTTTTGCATCAATTTTAAGTACAGCAATGTCAGTATCGCTGTCACCACCAATTAATTTGGCTTTTAAACGGCGACCATCATTTAAAGTGACAGTGATTAAGGATGCATTACGAATCACATGGTCGTTGGTGATAATAACCCCATTTTGCGGATCAACGATGACTCCTGAACCAATGCTTTGAAATTTTCTTGGTTTTTCTGGAAGTTGTTGCGGAGCAGGGGCATCCTGACTATCTTCATTGTCTTCAGTGGTAGACGGCATACTTGGCAGATAGCCTTGTACAGCAACGTTTACAATGGCTGGCATTGTATTTTTTAAGATGGGGGCCCATGTAGCCAAGGGTTTTGCTTCTTCTGCCAACGCCTCAAAAGAAAAAAGAGTAAGCAAGATTGTAATCGCTAAACGAATTTTTTTAGTCATGTCATTTATTCCGATTTTTTTTATTAAACCAAATAAGCGTAGCCATTCTACCTGTTTGTGACTCTCTGCGATAGGAATAAAAGTCATTTTTTTGCTCAAATGTACAAATATTTGATTGGTAAACGGCCAAAACGCCTAAATTATTTAAAATTTGCTCTGCAATTCTGGGTAAATTGGCATGCCATTTTTCACCTTGGGAGTAAAAGTTTTGCGCAGAGTCAGGATAGTGATTTTGAAAGATTTGTAAAACTTCATTACCTACTTCAAAACAAGTTTGACAGATTGCAGGGCCAATCCAAGCCATTAGTTGGGCAGGTGAACTTTGCATTTTATGGAGGGTATTTTCAATAATTCCATTGACCAAACCACGCCACCCAGCATGCACTGCAGCAACTTCATTGCCTTCCAGATTGCAAAGCAAAATAGGTAAGCAATCTGCCGTCATAATAGCGAGTGGCTGATAAGGCATGCGTGTAATTGCCGCATCTGCTTCGCGGTTAGACTCCTCTTCGACAAGGACAGGAAGATTACTGTGTGTTTGATCGAGCCAGACTGGCTCATTGATAAGCTTGCAATCATTTCTTAATTGTTGACGATTTAAAATGACATCGATGCTATTATCACCAACGTGTAGCGCCAGATTATTTTTATCAAAAGGTGGTTTACTAAAACCACGACTTCGCAGCGTAGTGAAGGCACTTATATTGGCTGGTGCGGGCCAGTCAGCATAAAATTTATTCAAAATGAGTATCCAATGCTTGTAGAAGGAGTTGAAAATCATCCGGCAAAGGTGCTTCAAATGTCAATTCTTCCTCGGTCTCAGGATGCGTAAAGGATAAGCGGGCTGCATGCAAGGCTTGTCGCTGGAATTGTTTTAAATGCTCTCTTAAATCCTCAGATGCCTGAGCTGGGAAACGCATTCTGCCACCATAAAGAGGATCACCAACCACAGGATGATTAATGTAAGCCATATGCACACGAATTTGATGAGTTCGACCTGTTAAAAGCTGGACATCGAGAAGAGTATAATCGTGATACTGTTTTCGAATGGAGTAGAGAGTAATTGCTTCGCGTCCATGTTCACAAACCGCCATTTTTAAGCGATTTTTAGGATGTCTGCCGTAACAGGTATGAATTTCTCCACCCGAAATCAAATGTCCCTGTACTAAAGTGATATAGCTGCGATGAATTTCGCGAGCCTGCATTTGTCTAATAAGGCTGGTATGTGCGCTTAGAGTTTTGGCAACAACTAGTAACCCAGTGGTCTCTTTATCCAGACGATGGATTATCCCGGCACGAGGTAAATTTGCCAGAGGAGGCGCATGATGCAACAGGGCATTTACCAGCGTATGTTCCCGGTTTCCTGCCCCGGGATGAACCACCAGCCCTGCAGGTTTATTGAGTACTAATAAATGCTCATCTTCATAAACAAGAGTAAGAGGAATTTCCTCTGGCAGCGAAACAACCTGTTGAATATGTGTAGAAAAATCAATCTGCATTTCAATGTTATCACCATCCATCACCTTATCTTTTGGTTTGCAAGTCCGCTGGTTTAAGGTGATGGCACCTTGTTTTAACCAACTACTCAATTGGGAGCGAGAGTAATCGGGAAATAATTGCGCCAATACAATATCAATGCGTTGTCCGTGAAATTCACGAGGAACCACAATGTGCCTGGAGAGAACTTCAATCATGCAGAAACTAACTCATCAGTGACTCTGCCTCGTAAAGAATTGGGTAATGCTTCGCTAATGTGGACGTTAACAAACTGACCAATTAATGAGGCAGGGCCATCAAAATTTACGACGCGATTACATTCAGTTCGGCCGGCCAATTGTTGGGGATTTTTTTTGGAATTACCGGTTACCAAAATACGTTGGATACTGCCTACCATGGATTGACTATAGTTAGAGGCTTGTAAGAGCAGGCGATTTTGCAATATTTGCAGCCGCTGTTTTTTTACTTCCATTGATGTTTCATCAACCAGATTGGCGGCAGGTGTTCCCGGCCGTGGGCTATAAATAAAGCTAAAAGAGGTATCAAATCCTATCTCGTGAACCAAATCCATTGTTGCTTTAAAATCATCGTCTGTTTCGCCTGGGAAACCAACAATAATATCCGTGGATAAACGAATGTCAGGTCGCACTTTGCGAAGCTTGCGAATTTTTGATTTAAATTCCATCGCCGTGTACCCACGTTTCATCATACTAAGAATTTTGTCTGAGCCACTTTGAACTGGAAGATGCAAATGATTAGCCAGTTCAGGAACTTCTGCATAGGCATTAATTAAATTATCAGAAAAAGCAAGTGGGTGAGAGGTGGTAAAGCGAATTCGACCGATACCATCAATTGCAGCCAGATAATGAATCAACAAGGCTAGATCAGCGGTGTCTCCATTTTCCATGGCTCCGCGATAATCATTCACATTTTGCCCTAAAAGATTGATCTCTCGTACTCCCTGGGCTGCCAATTGATAACATTCAGCTAAAACATCATCAAATGGTCTGCTAATTTCTTCCCCACGAGTATAAGGGACAACACAGTAGCTACAATATTTACTACAGCCTTCCATGATGGATACAAACGCTACAGGACCCTCTGCACGAGGAGCTGGCAGATGATCAAATTTTTCAATTTCCGGGAAGCTAATGTCTACTACCGCTTTTTTAGTCGTTAAACGCTCATTTAACAGGGTGGGCAGTCGATGTAGCGTTTGTGGGCCAAAGACTAAATCAACAAATGGCGCTCGCTTGATAATATCAGCTCCTTCCTGACTGGCAACGCAACCACCCACACCTATAACAACATGGGGATTTTTTTGCTTGTACTCACGCCATTGTCCCAGTTGTGAAAATACTTTCTCTTGGGCTTTTTCACGAATGGAGCAGGTATTTAATAAAATTACATCAGCCTCTTCCACATTATCAGTTTTTTCCAAACCGTGGGAATGAAAAAGTACTTCTGCCATTTTTGATGAATCATAGTCATTCATCTGACAACCATTGGTTTTAATATAAAGTTTTTTTGCCATCTCTAATCTACTTTTATCTACTCATTGATTCACTACAGATTGACAATAGGTTTCTTTAACTCGAGGGAGAATTAATAAAGAAACAAATATCCCAGCAGGCAATAAAGCTAATGCCACATGATACGCTTCTAAAGGATAAACACGCACTTTATCAATCATTTCACCTTGCCACATTCTGTCCAAAATAAAGCCTATCATAGGTTGGGCCAAAGCAATTCCAATCATATTCATCATATTCATGAAACTTAATCCGGTTGCTACATAACGCTTACTACACAATTCTTTTGCTACGGCAAATGCAGGAAGAAAGCCAGCAGAAAAAATGCCAAAACTAAACAATAAGAATTGCATTATCCAGCCCGTTTCAATATTAGCATAAATAAAAAGCAAACTTGTAATTAAAGCTCCAATGGAGCCAATGTACATCGGCGGTTTTCTTCGTCCTATGCGATTTGAGAATAATCCCCATAAAGGACTTGCTACTGCCCATCCCACAAAAACAAGAGAGATGTAATTAGCCGCAGTTGCCTTAGCCAGATTCATTTTAAACATTAAAAAGGGAACTCCCCATAAACCGCAAAATACAGGGGTTGCCATATACATCAATCCCCCATAAATAGCTACTAGCCATAGTTGACGATTTTTTATAATTGTTATAAAGCTGGGAAGTAATGGTTCTTCTTCAATAGTGTGAGGCTGATTTTTTTTATCTGGCGAATCCTTGACAATGATTAAAATTAAAACAGCCAGAATTAAGCCTACAGATCCCATAATAATCATGCTTTCTCGCCAGCCATAATTATCGACCAAAAGGGCTAGAGGCGTTTCACCACCGATAGCTCCCAGCATCCCAATGGTAACCATCATTCCAGTTAATAGGGCAAAACGTTGAGCGGGAAACCAATTGGCAGCCAATTTCATTGCCCCTACAGCAGCAAAGGCTGAACCAAAACCAATCATGAGGCGAGCTATACAGGCCATAAAAAAATTATTAGTTAATCCAAATGCAATTGTACTAATCGCACAAATAGCAGTGGCTATAGTTAACAAGCGTTGGGGGCCAAAATAATCCATTAATACGCCACCAGGAAGTTGCATGGCAGCATAAGAATAGAAATAGATGCCTGATAAAATGCCTAAAGTTTGACTGGTCACAGCGAAATCGCGCATTAATTCATTACTCATGACACTGGGTGATACCTGCAGCAAGCACTCATAGAAATAAAACAGACAACCCAAACCCCATACTACCCAGGGTAATACTGTTTTTAAGGGGGAATGAGAGGGTACTGTGCTGCTGTAATCCATCAATCTTTTTACTCCTGTCCTCGTTGTTGAACTATAATTATTACAACTCAATGAGTTATACAATAGGCAAAATTGAAAATGTTATCACCCTGACTACTAATTGTCTATTCTGTATTCAGAAATGGTGGACTTGAATTGTGAGGATAGTGAAATGGACTTCAAGGCTAATTATTTTCCAATAGGTTATATTTGTGCTGAAACAGGAGTTAATCCTGTTACCCTAAGAGCTTGGGAGCGACGCTACGGCTTGATTCATCCTAAGAGAACTATGAAAGGACATCGTCTCTATAGTCATGACGATATTATGTTGATTAAACAAATCCTTTTTCTAATGGGCAAAGGGCATTCTGTCTCAAAAATTAAGCCACTGTTGTATGAAGGTGGTGGTAAAATATGGCATGCCATTCCAGTTGATGGTATACAATCCGGTTTTCAGGGTATTGTCCATGCATTAGAGGATCTTGATCAAAAAACGTTAAGCAATGCATTTAATACCTTATACTCTGTCTATTCGGCAGAACAGTTTGCTGATTTAGTTTATCCACAGCTAATAGAATATTTGGAAAATGAGGTCTGGCTAGGCAGGGCTTGCGTAAGTGCCCAGCGGACTCTCCTTTTGGATTCATTAGAGACCAAACTTTGGCAAAACCTTTATCAATCGAAAAAGAAAGCAGGAAAAAAACCTTATTTAGTAGTTGGTTTTCTTCCTACTACAGGACAGCAAAAAATAGCGAGCATTCACGGCTTAATGATAGCGAATATTCTGAAAGATTATGATCATAATGTTGAGTTTTTATCATCCGTGGACACGGTTGCTGAGCTATTTAATTTAAGTAAACAATTTTCCTCCAAAACGCTGGTGATATTTACTACGGCAGAACCCTTTACAGTTAAAAATATATTATATGAGATTAAGTTAAGAAATATATCCAATATGGCGGTGAGTCTGGTCTTTCCAAATAATGCCTTGCTGGAGTCGTTAGAGGTTTGGTCACTGTTACCTTCTCGTTTCACCGAGATTTATGGTGCTCTGAACCGATTAGGATCCTGGTGGCCGCAACGTGAAGCCCATCAGCCTATCACCCCCCCAAATCAGGACTAATCTCTTTTGATGCGGTGCATCAGGCACAGTGAGTAGGCAGAAGAAGTCTTTTGTGCTCAAAAATTAGAGGCGTTTGTCCTGAAGACAAATTTCTGGAAGTACAAATCTTATCTTTAAATAATTGGGGATAGAGGAAACTGTGGTATCCTAGGGATTTTGTGGTTTTAGATAGTTATCTATTAATTTTTGCTACATAGATGGGACATTAGGCTTATGCATACCGGGGCAGTGTTTTATACCATTTTCTTAATTTTTGCTGGTGCAGCCATATTTTCAACAATCGTACTGTATACCAAGCAATCATTGCTTGTTGCTTATATTCTATTAGGAGCGGCTTTGGGTCCCTGGGGATTTAAGTTGGTGTCTGATGTAAGTGTCGTTCAGCAAATTGGAGATATTGGTATTGTATTCCTGCTTTTTTTATTAGGATTGCATCTTCAGCCGCAAAATTTAGTCCATATGTTGAAGAAAATCACATGGATTGCCATTGTGAGTTCCATTTTGCTTGCTGTTATTGCCTATTCTATAGGACGCTGGTTTGGCCTGGGAGTGACCGAGTCCTGGGTTCTTGGTGCTGCCATGATGTTTTCCAGTACAATCATTGGGTTAAAGTTATTGCCCACCACGATTTTGCATCATCAGCATACGGGCGAGGTAATGATCAGTATCTTGTTGATGCAAGACGTTATCGCCATCGTGGTATTAATTTTGATTAATGGGGCTCAAGGAGGCGGTTTTGCCTGGAATGATCTTCTTTTGGTAGGAGTTGCCTTGCCGGTAATGACCTTTTTAGGCTTTGTAATTGAGCGCCATATTTTGGTTAAATTATTAGCTCGTTTTGATAGAACACAAGAGTATGTTTTTTTACTTTCCATTGGATGGTGCCTGAGCATGTCCTTCCTGGCGCAAACTTTGGGATTATCAGAAGATATTGGGGCATTTGTTGCAGGAGTAACGCTTGCCTCCAGTCCAATTTCACTTTATATCGCTGAAAGTTTAAAGCCTCTGCGTGATTTTTTCCTGGTCATGTTTTTCTTTTCTATCGGCGCCACATTTAATTTTTCATTTGCTGCTCAGGTAGTTATCCCTGCTTTTATTCTGGCATTTTTAATGTTAATTATTAAGCCATTGTTATTTAACTTTCTTCTGAGTAAATCCGGAGAAAAAAAATCGGTAGCTCGTGAAGTTGGTTTTCGGCTAGGCCAGGCGAGTGAGTTTTCCCTTTTGGTGGCCAGTATTGCCTTAAGTACCAAATTAATTTCCGAGGTAGCAGCGAATTTAATTCAAGCCACGACGATTTTAACATTTATTGTGTCGTCTTATCTGGTGGTGTTGAAGTACCCAACACCAATTGCTCTGTCTGATAAAATGCGTAAGGATTAAAAATGAAATTATTTATTATTATCCTTTGTTTACTAAGTGAACGTTATCTTGTCCATACCGTATCACACCACCGATTTTACTGGTTTTCTTCCTATTTTAATGCTATTAGTGAAAAGCTGCGCGCCACGGATAATTCTTTACTGAGTCAGAGTCTGATTTTGCTTGCTGTAGTGTTACCCCCCATCCTGTTACTCTGGATAGTTTTTTACATTTTTGGACCTATCGCTTTTGGTTTAATTGGTTTACTGCTTAATCTCGTTATTTTTTATTATTGTTTAGGTCCACAGAATCCTTTTTATCCTGTAAGAAATGAGGATGAAACACAAGATAATGAAGTCTTGGTCGGGAATTATTTTGCTAAAGTGAATGGGCAATTATTTGCTGTCATTTTTTGGTATATTGTTACAGGGCCTCTTGGCGTAGTTTTCTATCGTTTGATTTCTTTAAGTCGGGAGCAACTGTCAACCGCTCAACTTGCCCAAGTCATTATTGATGTTTTGGACTGGATACCAGCACGGTTAACCGTGCTTTTATATTTGCTTGTCGGCAATTTTCAAAAGGGTATTCACTTTTTTATGCAAATGTTTTTTGCAGCACCCGAAAAAAATGATGCTTTATTAAGTAATGGCGGTTTGTTGGCTGCCCGAACCAATGAAAATGAACCAGTACCTATACCCTATGCAGAAAGTCTGGTTGAGCATGCTTTGATTGTTTATTTGGTTTTTCTGGCATTGTTCACTCTTGTATCCTGGTTATAAATAAAAAACTAATAATAATCCAATAATAGATGAGTTAACTATGATAAAATTTATGGTCGGTGCTATATTGTGTTGTACTTTGCTGGTTTCATGCAAGACACATGTGGTGTATACTGCCAAAAGCAAAAGCCAAATTGCCGCTTGTCAATTAGCATGTGAATGTAAAGCAGCTGCTTGTAAGCAAACTTGTCGAAACAACTGTCCAGGTTGTTGTGCATCTTCGACACAAACGACAATAAAAACGTATAAACGTTATAAGCATGAAGTGTGTGTAAAGGGTGATTTTCTTACGCTTCAGTTGAATTCCTTCCGTGATCCACTACAATGCCGCAAAACTACTTGTGATTGTCGCTCTGATTATCAAGTATGCATGCAGGCATGCAGGGGAATGATTATTAAGAGCTTGCGACCAGTTTGTCCCTAAAGCTTTCGATTAATGAGGAACATTCATGTTAGACCAAAATAGTAACGATATAGATCCAATTGAAACACGTGAATGGCTGGATGCCTTGCAAGCGGTACTCTCTACTGATGGAAACGAACGTGCTGCATTTCTTTTACAAGAGCTGATGAATAAAGCAAATACGGAAGGGGTAAAGCTTAAAAGCTCAATTAATACACCTTATCGAAATACAATTAAACCTCATGAGGAAAAACTGATGCCTCCTGATGAGGGAATTGGAAAACGAATTGCTGCCCTAATTCGCTGGAATGCAGTTGCAATGGTGTTACGTGCCGGAAAATCTGCACCGGAACTGGGAGGGCATATTGCTTCCTACGCTTCTGCTGCCACTTTATATGAAGTGGGATTTAACTACTTTTTTAAAGGTCCTGAAGGCGAGAATGGCGGAGATTTAATTTATGTGCAAGGACACTCTTCTCCGGGTATTTATGCGCGCGCTTTCCTTGAAGGTCGTTTGAGTGAACAGCAGTTGGATAATTTTAGACAAGAAGTCGAAGTGAATGGACTTTCTTCTTATCCTCATCCGTGGCTGATGGGTGATTTCTGGCAATTCCCAACGGTCTCGATGGGTTTAGGTCCTTTGCAAGCAATTTATCAGGCCCGTTTTTTAAAATATCTCGAAAATCGGGGTTTAATTAAAGCGGAAGGACGCAAAGTCTGGGCTTTTCTTGGCGATGGTGAAATGGATGAGCCTGAATCGGTAGGAGCATTGTCAATTGCTGCCCGTGAAAAACTGGATAATCTGGTTTTTGTAGTTAACTGCAATTTACAGCGATTAGATGGCCCTGTTCGAGGCAACGGTAAAATTATTCAAGAGTTGGAAGGGTTATTCCGTGGAGCTGGTTGGAATGTCATAAAAGTGGTTTGGGGTGGTCGTTGGGATCCACTATTTGCGCGCGACGAAAAAGGCATAATGCAAAAGCGTATGGAAGAATGTGTGGATGGTGATTACCAGGCTTATAAAGCCAATGATGGTGCTTATGTTCGCAAGCATTTCTTTGGTCAATATCCTGAACTGAAAAAAATGGTAGAAAATATGTCAGATGATGAAATCTGGCGCCTAAATCGTGGTGGTCATGATCCTCAAAAAGTTTATGCTGCTTATGCTCAGGCGGTTGAGCACCGCGGAAGTCCAACCGTTATTTTGGCTAAAACAATTAAAGGTTATGGAATGGGCGCTGCAGGCGAGGGGCAAAATATTACTCACCAGCAGAAAAAGATGACCATTGAGCAACTTCGCGCTTTCAGAGATCGATTCAGCATTCCAGTAAGTGATGATAAAATCACTGAAATTCCATTTTATCGACCTGATGAAAACAGTCCTGAAATTCAATATTTGCGCAAGCAACGCGAAGCACTGGGAGGATATCTGCCAGCCAGAAGCAGTGACTTTGAACCTTTGAAAGCTCCAGATTTGTCTGCTTTTTCTGCTGTGACTCAGAGTACAGGTGATCGCGAAATTTCTACAACCATGGCTTTTGTGCGTATATTATCCGCTTTGCTTAAAGACAAAGAATTAGGTAAGCGTATAGTTCCCATCGTTCCTGATGAATGTCGTACTTTCGGCATGGAAGGATTATTCCGTCAGATAGGAATTTATTCACCCGTTGGACAATTGTATACGCCAGTCGATCATGAACAGGTCATGTATTATCGTGAGGCAAAAGACGGACAAATTCTTGAGGAAGGTATAAATGAAGCAGGGGCATTTTGCTCGTGGATAGCTGCTGCAACATCCTATAGTTCCAATAAATTACCCATGATTCCCTTCTATATTTACTACTCTATGTTTGGCTTTCAGCGTATTGGCGATTTGGCTTGGGCAGCAGGTGATATGCAAGCAAGGGGATTTTTATTAGGTGGTACAGCTGGTCGTACCACGCTTGCAGGGGAAGGATTGCAACATCAGGATGGACACAGTCACCTTTTGGCTTCAACCATTCCCAATTGTGTTACTTATGATCCCACCTTTGCTTATGAGTTAGCTGTTATCATTCAGCATGGCTTATATCGCATGTATGAAAAGCAGGACAATGTTTTTTACTACATTACAGTCATGAACGAAAATTATGCTCACCCTGAGATGCCTGCTGGTGTAGAAGAAGGTATTATCAAAGGAATGTATCTATTGAAGGAAACTAAAAAGCCGAGCAAAAAACATATTCAATTAATGGGTAGTGGTACTATTCTACGTGAAGTAATTGCCGCGGCGAAAATGCTTCAGGATGATTTTGGAGTTACTTCTGATATATGGAGCGTCACAAGTTTTAATGAATTACGACGAGATGGTTTAGCTGTTGAACGCTATAATCGTTTGCACCCTCAAGACAACCCAAAGCAAAGTTATGTCAGTAAGCAATTGGAAGGCCGTAAAGGCCCTATTATTGCTGCAACCGATTATATGCGGCTATATGCAGATCAAATTAGACCTTATATCACCGCACCTTTTACCAGCTTGGGTACTGATGGTTATGGACGTAGTGACACTCGTCAGCGTTTGCGCCATTTCTTCGAGGTTGATGCTAAATTTATTGCAATGACGGCCTTAGATGCTTTAGCACAGCAGGATATAGTGCCTAAATCAACCATAGTTGAAGCAATGAAAAAATATGGCATTGATAGTGAAAAACAAGATCCTGTGACTCATTAATTAATCATCTTTTAAACAGGTGGTCTGCTATGAGGCGGAGACCTGGGTTTGCTGAGGATAAATATGGCTGAGATTCAAATAAAAGTCCCTGATATTGGTGGCGCAACAGAGGTTGATGTAATTGAAGTAATGGTTAAGCCTGGGGATGAAATTAGTAAGGATACACCATTAATTACCCTGGAGTCTGACAAAGCAAGTATGGAAATTCCTTCAACTCACGAAGGGAAGATTAAATCATTAGCAGTTAAAGTGGGTGATAAAGTATCAGAAGGGGACGTTATTTTAACGCTCATTACTGAAGAGGCTAAAGATTTAGAGACTGCTCCTGAAGCAACTGAAACGGCAAAAGAAACGGAAGCTGAGAAACCAAAAGAGAAACCCTCAACGGCAACCACTGCTGGTAATCAGCGCCTAGAGGTTTGTATTCCTGATATTGGTGGAGCAACGGATGTTGATGTTATTGAAATAATGGTGACTGCTGGTCAATCGATTGAAAAAGATCAGTCTCTTATTACATTAGAAGGTGACAAAGCCACTATGGATATTCCTTCGCCGGCGGCAGGCGTCGTGGAGGACGTGGCCGTGAAAGTAGGGGATAAAGTCTCTCAAGGAAGCCTGATTCTGACTTTAAATGCACAACAGAAAGGCAAGACAGCTGAAGAGGGCAAATCATCTTTAGCAAAGGTAGATGCAAAACGAGAGCAGGAGGGTTCTGAAGAAAAACAAACTTCTGCACAGATGGCTTCCGTGCATACCTTACCTGAAAGTACTGTCGGTAAAAATATTCCTGCTGGCCCTGCTGTACGACGTATGGCTCGCGAGTTTGGTGTCAATCTGGCTGAAGTGAATGGTAGTGGACGCAAATCTCGAATTACCAAAGAAGATTTGCAAGCTTATGTAAAAAGCAGGTTAAGTGAGAAGCCTGTCGCAGGTGGTTTTGCATTACCTGCTGCGCCCACTGTTGATTTCAGTAAATTTGGTAATATTGAGACTAAACCTCTTAATAAAATTAAACGGCTAACGGGGGTTAATGTCCATCGTTCCTGGATGACGATTCCTCATGTAACACAGTTTGATGAAGCAGATATTACTGAGCTAGAAGCCTTTAGGAAATCAGCGGGGGATAATCCTGCCTTGGGTGGCCATAAACTCACTATGCTTGCCTTTGTAACTAAAGTGGTTAGTAAGGCTTTAGCTGTTTATCCTCAGTTCAATGCTTCTTTGGATTCTTCCTTAGAAAATTTAATTTATAAAAAGTATTGTCATATAGGTATCGCTGTTGAGACACCGAACGGACTTGTAGTTCCTGTTATTCGTGACGTTGATAAGTTATCTGTCGCTGAAATTGCTGCCGAAATGGGTAAACTTAGCAGTAAAGCGCGTGAAAAAGGTTTAATGCCTGCTGACATGAGCGGAGGCTGTTTTACTATTTCCAGTTTAGGGGGTATCGGAGGGACAGCATTTACTCCAATTGTAAATAGTCCAGAGGTGGCTATTCTTGGTCTTTCACGTTCAAGTATTAAGCCTGTTTATGAAAACGGTGAATTTAAGCCACGATTAATGCTGCCTTTATCGTTATCCTATGATCATCGTGTGATTGATGGTGCAGAAGCAGCGCGTTTTTCTCGATTTATTGCTGAATCTTTGGCAGATATTCGCCGGATTTTATTGTAGAAAGTTTATAAGTTTTGGATTTAAGTAGGCTACATAGAGACATATTGGTCTGTTGGTATCGCTATACCTCGAAAATAGGTTAATAAGTAGTTCATGATAATTAATGAGGCGTGAGATGAGTGGAATTAAAACAGATGTAGTTGTATTGGGAAGTGGTCCTGGTGGTTATACTGCGGCATTTCGTGCAGCAGATTTAGGCAAGAAAGTAGTGCTCATTGAGCGTTTTGATTCTTTGGGTGGGGTTTGTTTAAATGTAGGATGTATTCCGTCAAAGGCACTACTCCATATCGCCAAGGTAGTGGATGAAGCGCATGAAATGGCCGCACAGGGTGTAAGCTTTGGCGAGCCAACCTTCGATAATAAAAAACTTGTGGCCTGGAAAAACTCTGTCGTTAGTAAATTAACGGGTGGTTTAAAGGCGCTTTCCAAGCAACGTAAAGTAGAAGTAATTACTGGGGTGGCCAAATTTTCAGGAACACACCAAGTTACCGTACAAGGAAAAGACGGTAGTGCGACCACCGTTGATTTTGAAAATGCCATTATTGCAGTAGGTAGTGAATCAGTTAAATTACCCTTTATTCCTGAAGATCCACGTATTTTTAGTTCTACGGGTGCTTTAGAGTTGGCTGATATTAAAGGAAGCCTGCTTGTGTTGGGAGGCGGTATTATTGGTTTGGAAATGGCGACAGTTTATTCTTCATTGGGTGTTGACGTTACTGTTGTTGAATTTATGGATCAATTAATCCCGGGTGCTGATGCTGATTTAGTCAATGTCTTACAAAAAAGAATGGCTAAGAAAGGCGTTAAGTTCCTGTTAAAAACAAAAGTAACTGCGGTCGAAGCAAAAAAAGAGGGTATTTATGTTTCAATGGAAGGTCAGCATGCTACAGAAAAGCCGCTTTGTTTCCAACAAGTTTTAGTTTCTGTAGGAAGAAAGCCTAATGGTGGCACTATTGATGCTGAGAAAGCAGGTATTAATGTTGATGATCGCGGTTTCATTAAGGTTGATAAACAAATGCGCACCAATGTCTCTCATATTTATGCCATTGGTGATGTAGTAGGCCAACCAATGCTTGCACATAAAGCCATTCCTGAGGGAAGAGTGGCTGCTGAGGTGATAGCTGGTATGAAGCATTATTTTGATCCCAAATGTATTGCCAGTGTTGCCTATACTGACCCGGAAATTGCCTGGGCGGGATTAACTGAGAAAGAAGCAAAAGAACAAGGTATTGCTTATGAAAAAGGGGTATTTCCCTGGGTTGCAAGTGGACGTGCTTTAAGTATGGGACGTGAAGAAGGAATGACCAAGCTTTTATTCTGTCCAGAGACAAATCGTATTCTTGGTGCTGGAATTGTGGGAGTCAATGCAGGAGATCTCATCGCTGAAACTGCTTTGGCAATTGAAATGGGCTGTGATGTAGAAGATATTGCGTTAACTATCCATCCACATCCAACTTTATCCGAATCAATTGCCTTGGCATCAGAAGTGTTTGAGGGCACTATTACCGATTTATATATGCCTAAGAAGAAGAAAGATAAATAACAGCTATTCGCTATGCTGCATAAGTCTAGTTTTGTATGAAGAGAGATGTCGTTAGAAATTGGAGTGTGGGTTGGGCGAAACGACCTAACCAACGACGCTTTTTGTAACCATCTCTCAAGACTTGTTCGCAGTTTAGGATTTGAGACCAAACTAACTATGTTCTCATGATGCTGGACAAGCAGCAGTAGAGAAAACTCAACAGTTCATTATAACCCATTCGGCACTTTGGGCTGAATAATCCATTTATCTTCTCTAAAATTTTTTCCAAAATAACTTCCTCTTTTGCTTGATAAACAGCCATACTATTTTAAGTGTTGCTTTATTTCTGGAATATTTGGCAGGAGTGAATATGACATTTAAAATACGCCCTATGCAGCAAAATGACATCGCTAGAGTGTATGAAATTGAAAAAATATCTCATCGCGCTCCCTGGAGTCGAGATATTTTAAGTGATTGTGTACTGGTGGGTTATGATTGTCGTGTATTAGAAGTGACAACCACCTCAGGCAAGCAAATTATTGGCTATGTTATTTGCCGTAAAAGTTTCAATATTTGCCATATTCTTAATTTATGCGTGGTTGTTTCTGAACAAAGAAAAGGTTACGGTGAAAAATTACTGCAAGCGGTATTAAACTCACTGGTTAACTCGAATTCAGATACCGTTATTCTGGAGGTTCGACCCAGTAATAGCGCGGCGCTTAAATTATATGAAAAGTATGGTTTTCAAAAAGACATTATAAAGGAAAATTACTATCAGGATGAACACGGTGAAGAGGATGCGATCTTGTTAAAAAAAACAATTTCACAATCAAGCCTTTCCTCTTAAATCATTAATTATTGGCAGCAATAATCTTATAAGATTGGTATTCAGGTTGCTTAATAGCTATTAGTGCATAGTGAAGGAATAGGGAATGAATGGAGTAAAGTTTGTTTTAAAAACCCTGATCATTTTATTTCTAAGCTATGGTCTAACTTCCTGTGAGAGCTCTCCTCCCTCCACAAAACCTCCTTTGGCAGAAGTTGATGTGGCCTATCCCTTAAAAAAGAGAGTTATAGAATGGGATGAATACACTGGGCGTTTCCAGGCAATTGAAGAAGTGGATATCCGCTCTCGAGTTACAGGCTATCTAGATGCGATTAAATTTAAAGATGGGCAACTGGTTAAAGCTGGAGATATTTTGTTTATTATTGATCCGCGTCCCTTTGAATATGCATTGGAACGAGCGAAAGCACAATATGAATTAGCTAAAAAACAATATGAAAGAGCGATAAAATTAAAAAAAGAGAGCTTCATTGCTGCAGAGGCAATTGATCAACGATTCCAAGAAATGCAAGTGGCTGAGACGAGACTTAATGAGGCTAAGTTAAATCTTGAGTTTACGCAAGTAAAATCCCCAATTAATGGCAAAATCAGTCGTAATTACGTCAGTGTTGGCAATTTGGTGCGTGGTAATGAGACAGTATTAACGAAAGTAGTCTCGATAGATCCCATCTACTTTTACTTTGAGGCGAGTCAGAATGATTTATTGAAATATATTCGTCTGGCTAAAGCAGGAAAACGTCCTGATGAATATAGTGCTGTCCCCATTACTATTAAATTACAGGATGAAAAAGATTACCTTCATCAGGGGACAATGAATTTTTTTGATAATGTGGTTGATACTGGTACGGGAACTATTTTGGGTCGAGCAACAGTGCCTAACCCGGATAGTTTAATCTATCCTGGGCTGTTTGGGCGCGCCAGGTTAGTGGGTAGTGAGGAATATGAGGCACTGTTATTACCTGACTTGGCCATTAATACGGATCAGACTCGAAAATTTGTTTATATTGTTGATAAAAATAACAAGGTGCAACGCGTCTATGTTGAATTAGGGCCTATTCGAGGTAGTGGTTATTACATTATTCGTCAGGGTCTTGAAGGGGATGAGCGTGTGGTTGTCAATGGAGTACAACGTATTCATGTTCCAGGCCAGGAAGTCAAGCCGATCATGGTTCAGTTGCAGGAATAGAGCACTTACAGGAAGTAGGAAATGAAAACAGCTCATTTTTTTATAGATAGACCCATATTCGCGACGGTAATTTCCATTATTATTGTCCTTATCGGCGGTCTTTCCTACTTTAATCTTCCTGTTGAGCAATACCCTCGCGTTGTTCCACCCACAATACAGGTTATGACTTCCTATCCTGGGGCTAATGCCAAGACGGTGGCTGAAACTGTAGCGACCCCTATTGAACAAGAGGTTAACGGGGTAGAGGGCATGCTCTATATGGATTCTCAATCCACTGACGATGGACAAATGCGTCTGACAATTACCTTTAAACAGGGGATGGATTTGAATTTGGCTCAGGTATTGGTGCAAAATCGCGTGGCAGTCGCTGAGCCTCGCTTGCCTGAAGAGGTGCGCCGCATTGGTATAACCACAGTAAAGAATACTCCTGACCTGATGTTAGTAATTAATCTTTTCTCACCTGATGGTCGGTATGATCAAACTTATCTGGGCAATTATGCTGTTTTAAACATCAGAGATAAAATCAGGCGTATTGAAGGAGTAGGGAATGTCCGTCTGGTGGGAGCAAGTGAATACGCAATGCGTATATGGCTTGATCCCGACTTAATCAATTCCTATGATTTAACGGCTAATGATATCGTTGATGCACTACGCTCGCAAAATGTGCAAGTTGCCAGTGGCACCTTAAACAGCCAACCGCAGAAAAACCAGTATGGTCTTCAATATAATATTGAAACCCAGGGACGACTCCTCAATCCGAAAGAATTTGAAAATATTATTGTGAAATCAGGGGAAGAAGGTCGAATTGTACGTTTAAAGGATGTGGGACGAGTTGAATTGGGCGCTCAGGATTATTTTACAACCGGTTATCTTGGCAGCTTTCCAGCAGTAGCGCTCCCTGTATTTCAAAGACCAGGCACGAATGCTCTGGCAACGGCAAAAGAAATTATTGCGACAATGAAAGAAATCTCCAAGGATTTTCCCCCTGGAATTCATTATAAAATTGCCTATAACCCTACAGAGTTCATTGCAGAATCCATCGACGCTGTTTTTCATACTATCTATGAAGCCATTGCTTTAGTTGTATTGGTAATTATTATTTTTTTGCAATCCTGGCGAGCCGCAATTATTCCTATTATTGCTATTCCCGTTTCATTAATTGGTTCATTTGCAGTAATGCAGTTTATTGGGTTTTCACTGAACTATCTAACGCTTTTTGGCTTGGTGCTGGCCATCGGTATTGTAGTGGATGACGCCATCGTCGTTGTTGAAAATATGGAGCGTAATATTCGTGCTGGCATGATGCCTAAAGAGGCAGCAAGAAAAACAATGAATGAAGTAGGAGGGGCTCTCATAGCGATAGGTCTTGTACTTGTGGCTGTATTTCTGCCTACCCTGTTTTTAGAAGGAATCTCTGGGCGCTTTTACCAGCAATTCGGCACAACAATTGCTGTCGCAACGGTTATTTCCGTCTTTGTCTCATTAACATTGAGTCCAGCACTGGCAGCAATATTGCTGAGACCTCATAAAAGAAAAAAGACAACAACGAATGCTTTCTGGCGGCCTGTGTATGCTTTCAGGAATGGCTTTAATAATGCCTTTGAAAGTGTTTCTCGTCGCTATGGCAAGCTTGTGGCGAAGGTAACACGCCACACGGCCATTATGCTGGTTATTTATGCAATTTTGATTGCAACGACATTTTTTTTGTTCAGGATTGTTCCTACTGGCTTTATCCCAAGGCAAGATCAAGGCTATTTTATTATCTCTGTCCAATTACCACCTGGAGCGTCGCTAGATAGGACCGAGCAGGTTGTTAAGAAAGCTCTGAGTAAAATATTGGCTATTCCTGGCATCAGTAATGCCGTAGGTTTCACGGGGTTTGCCGGAGCAACGTTTACGAATTCTTCCAATGCTGCGGCGATTTTCCCAGTACTTGATTCATTCGAAAAACGTCGGGAACAAGGATTAACTTATGAGTCTCTACTAGGAAAATTAAGACAAGAAATGGCCAGTATTAAAGAAGCTATGATTGTTGTAATACCTCCTCCTCCTGTTCGTGGGATTGGTAATGCTGGCGGCTTTAAAATGATGGTTCAGGACAGAGGTGGTCGAGGAATTAATGTGCTTTCTGAAGCGGTGGCTAATTTAGCGCTTAAGGCGAATCAGGCAGAGGCCACTACTTCTGTCTTCACTTTTTTTGAAAACAGCACACCGCGGGTGCATTTGGCATTGAGTCGGGAAAAAGCAGAGCGCCTTGGAGTCCCGGTGGCAAGAGTGATTGAAGCTTTAGAAGTCTTTCTGGGTTCAGCTTTCATTAACGAATTTAATTATCTGGGAAGGACGTTTCGCGTTATAGCTCAGGCTGATGCCGAATATCGCCATACTCCAGATGACATTTTACGACTAAAAATCCGAAATGCTGATGGAAAGATGGTTCCTATTGGTTCTGTAGCCACTGTTGAAAACGATGTGGGGCCCTCACGATTGCCACGTTATAATCTTTATCCCGCTATTGATCTCATTGGCGATGTGAAACCGGGTTACAGTACGGGCGAAGCATTGGCTACTATGGAAAAATTGGCGGCTGAAACTTTACCTGATGGTATCGGGTATGAGTGGACTGAACTGGCTTATCAGCAAAAAATGGTAGGCAATACAGCAACCATTGCTTTCATCCTCGGGGTTGTTTTTGTTTTTTTACTTTTGTCTGCACAATATGAAAGTTGGATTTTGCCTATCGCTATTATTTTGATTGTACCCATGTGTTTATTTTCTTCCCTTATTGGTATCAGAATTCTGGGCATGGAAAATAATGTGATGACCCAACTTGGATTTATTGTGCTCATTGGCCTCGCGTCGAAGAATGCTATTTTAATTGTTGAGTTTGCTCGGCAACTCGAAAACAGAGGAATCAACCGCTTAAAGGCAGCTATTCAGGCGGCCCGGTTAAGACTCCGACCCATTCTTATGACTTCATTTGCCTTCATTTTGGGAGTATATCCTCTGGTTATTGCATCGGGAGCAGGGGCTGAAATGCGTAGAGCACTAGGGGTAGCAGTGTTTAGTGGAATGATTGGTGTTACCTTTTTTGGCTTGATCTTTACTCCCGTTTTTTATGTATTAATGAGTAATTTTTCTCATTATTTGCGGCGAAAAAGAAGTGGAAATTCTGAGGCAGTAAGAGAGTAATATAGGACTCTTTTTTTACCTGAGTTTGTTAGGTCGAAAGGCGATTCATAGCGTCCACAAGTGTAAACTAGGCTGCATAAGCGCAGTTTCTCGCTTGCATTAAAGTTAGCTCATGCGTTGTAAAAATTCCTGCAAATGATTCTTCTCGGATTGACTTAATAAATAGCTGCGTAAATTTTCTATCTGCTTGATATATTCTTCTTGATTAAGTGCCCCTCGCATTAATTCAAAGCGCAAGTAAACACAGTAAGTGTTTAAAACATCTGTTTCACAATAATCTCGAATTTTTTTTAAATTGCCTTGGGAGTATTCTTCCCACACTTTGGCACCGCTCATCCCCATTTTCCCAGGGAACCCAAGCATGGAGGCTATTTCATCCAAGGGGGCAAACGCTTTATTTTGATAGGCTGCAAGAATATCCATTAAATCAAGGTGACGATAATGAAAGCGATTTAAGTAATTGTTCCAGCGGAAGTGTTGATGATTTTCACCATTTTCCCAATAAGTAGGTGCTGAAATCCCGTGTAAAAGAGAGCGATAATGAAGTACGGGTAAATCAAAACCACAGCCATTCCAACTAACAAGTGTCGGTGTATATTTTTCTATGCCTGAAAAGAAGCGTTGAATCAGATCTTTTTCATCAGCTAGTTTTTCATCTCCCAATGACCACACTTTTAGTTGTGAACCCTGACTAAGCACGAGCGAGATAGCCACAATTTTCTGTAGGTAATGCGGAAGAAAATCATTACCTGCTTTAATACGGCGCAGAGTACAAAGCGCTGAGACGGTGTCTTCGTCGGACAGATTTTGCAGGTCATATAATTTTTTGCCAGCTTCAACATCCGGAATGGTTTCAATATCGAATACAAGAATGCTCATTTAATTGGGGATGAATAACAGTTTTGCAACAAACTAACATAGCTTAATCCATTTGTGAATGATTACAGAATCTTTTAAAAAATGTTTAAATTTAGTGGTATTTTTGCTACTAATATGCGGCATAAAAATCAACTAATAAAAAAAATGAAGCTAAAACAATTTGGGTTAATTCTTTGTTCTATACTGCTTGCTTCCTGTGCTACTCGACCTCCTCGTGATGTTAATAATATCTGTAATATTTTCCATCAATACCCCAAATGGTATCGCGATGCGGCTGATGTAGAGCGTCGATGGAAAGTTCCTGTTGCAGTGCAAATGGCAATCATTCATCAAGAGTCAAAATTTAACGGGACTGCAAAACCACCACGCACGAAATTATTATGGATTATTCCCTGGAAGAGACCATCGACTGCCTACGGTTACACACAGGCGCTTCGTTCAACGTGGGCCTTGTATAAACGTTCTTCAGGAGGCGGGGGACTTTGGGCCTCGCGTGATGTTTTTTCGGATGCAGTCGATTTTGTGGGTTGGTATGCCAACCAGGCAAATCGTACTGCTGGTATTCCCCGTAATGATGCTTATCGCTTGTATCTTGCCTATCATGAAGGAATCGGAGGGTATCAACGGAAAACTTATTTAAGGAAACCATGGCTGATTCAAGTCTCTCGTAAGGTGAAGGCGAGATCAGCACTATTTCAGGCTCAGCTAAATCATTGTCGCGGCTCATTACCGCGGCGATCATGGTTTGGATTATAGAGAGGCGCATGAAGGCGGGAACTTTATCTGAGAATAGAGTAGGTTCTGGAGTTCTAGAATAGATTCCCACTGACGTGGGAATGACCGCAACTGTGACAGTTTATCATCATGCAATTTGGGATTTTAGTAATATTTGTCTGATGACATCCAGGTCTTGAAGAGGTAGGATGAAGATTATTTTTAAGTAGGAGCTAATGAATGCGTTTAATGCTATTGGGTGGTCCAGGTGCAGGAAAAGGAACTCAAGCGAAAAAATTGGTTGATCATTTTAATATTCCCCAAATCTCCACAGGAGATATGCTTCGTTCAGCAATTGCTGCGGGCACTGAACTGGGTAAAAGTGCAAAGAAAGTAATGGATGCTGGTGAATTAGTTTCAGATGCGATTATTATTGAACTTGTCAAAGAGCGCCTGCAGCAACCGGACTGTCAAAACGGTTTTTTATTTGATGGCTTTCCACGCACCATTCCTCAAGCTGATGCTTTAAAAAACGCACATATTAAGCTTGATCATGTGATTGAAATAGCTGTACCGGATGAGGAAATTATTGGTCGCATAAGTGGGCGTCTTGTTCATTTACCTTCGGGGCGGATCTATCATATGAAATCGCAGCCACCAAAGAAGAATTTAGTAGACGATATTACGGGAGAGCCATTAGTTCAGCGGGATGATGATAAGGAAGAAACGATTAAACAACGCTTGGCTGTTTATCATCAACAGACAGAACCATTAATTAATTATTATCAGGAGTGGGCTAGAACAGGAAATCCAGAGGCGCCTGAATTTCATCGTGTTGAAGGTGTAGGTTCAGTGAATACTATCTTTGCCAAAATTTTAGCCTGCATTAATCAGGAGAAATCTCATGCCACTTCATGAGTTGAAAACTAAAGAGTTTGAAGCTTTTATTGAAAAAAATCCCCTTGTGTTTATTGATTTTTGGGCTGAATGGTGCGCTCCATGTAAGGAATTTGGGCGAGTGTACCAAACAATAGCTGAACAATATCCAACCATTCAGTTTGCCAAATTAAACATAGAAAGCGAACCTGAACTTGCTGAGGTTTTTCAGATACGTTCTATTCCTCATCTTATGGTTTTTAAGGAAGGTATAGCGATTTATTCAGAGGCGGGCAGTATGCCTGAGTCTGTACTAAAAGATTTAGTAGAACAAGCTATTCAAGTCGATGTCAGTGAAATACGAGCCCAGATAGATCAAGAGAAAAGTTAGATTAAATTAGTCATTCCTCCATACGAAGGAATGACTTTACTTCTTTTTATGCAGTAAATATTCTGTGAGACTCTGTCTGCTTTGCGGGGAGAAATTTAGTCCAAGCTTCGTGCGTCGCCATAGGATATCTTCACAGGTTTGAGCCCATTCTTCATGACACAAATAGTCTACCTCAATCTGATAAAGGCCATGTCCAAAATCATAACCAAGGTCAGCTATTTTTTTACTATCTGCTAATAGTTTTTCAGTGTCTGTACCATAGCTGGCAAGATAGCGATCTCTAATATCATCTGCCAACCAAAAATATTTTTCTTTAGCATAAGGGACGTAATCCTTGTAAGACATAGTCTTTAACCTTGAGCCAGGAAGAGGGGCATGCGCTGTTTGAGAGGCTTTTAAGTAGGGAAAAACAGCCTGTAATTTATTAATTGTTTCTGAAGCTAACTGACGATACGTGGTAATTTTTCCACCGTAAATTGCCACTGCTGGTGCAGGAGAATCAGTGTATAAATAAGTATAATCGCGACTTAGGGCTTTAAGTTCTCCTGGGGCTGCTAATAAGGGTCTAACGCCACTCCAGGTATTAATAATATCTCCTCGTTGAATGGGTGTGCGAAGATAGTGATTTACCAGAGCGCACAAGTAATCAACTTCTGCATTGGATATATGGATTTCATCAAGTGAACCTTCAAATTCAACATCGGTGGTTCCAATCATAGTGTAGCCTTGATAAGGAACTATAAATACAATACGTTTGTCTTCATGTTGCAAAAGATAGGCATGTTTGCCTTCATAGAGCTTATGGACCACAAGATGACTTCCCTTTACTAATGACAATTTGCATTGATTAGTAATTCCAAGTAAATCATTGCATGACTCAACCCAGGGGCCTGTAGCGTTAATCACTGCTTTTGCTCTAAAAAACTTTTCCTCTCCTTGGGAGGTTTGTGCAGTTAACACCCAGATCCCATTTTCCACTCTGGCTTTTGTAGCCTTCATATAATTGTAAATAGTAGCCCCATGCTCTTTTGCAAGCAATGCGTTAGCAATCGTTAAGCGGGAATCATCTGTTGTACAATCATAAAATAAAAAACCTTTATCATATTGAATCTTCAGTGGAGAGAAATAAGGACCTTGTTTGCGTCGAATAAATTTACTTTTTGGTAATCGGTTATTACGGCTTAAATTATCATAGAAAAATAAGCCTGTACGTAATAACCATGTGGGTCGCATGTTTTGCTGATAAGGCAATACAAATAACTGGGGTCGAACAAGATGTGGCGCCAATGTTAACAAGCGTTGACGCTCATCCAACGCTTTTTTTACCAGGCCAAAGTCATAATATTCAAGATAACGCAAGCCACCGTGGATGAGTTTACTGCTACTCGATGATGTTTTTGAAGCAAGATCGCCCTGTTCTAACAGAACAACAGATAAACCGCGCAGGGCAGCATCTGCAGCAGCACCACAGCCATTAATTCCGCCGCCTATCACTGCGACATCAAAAACCTGCTCCATGCTGTTCCTTATAAAAAGTCAATGGTATTGTGTTAATGATACAGGATAAGAGAAATTAATTATAAATTAACTACTAATTCTAGTATTTTAAAAGAAGATTGTTATAGATCTCCAATGGATTAAAAAATTTATAGGAAATTAGCCATGAATTATCTTCTTGCGATTGATCAGGGTACGAGTAGCACCAGGGCTATGATATATACAACCTCCGGTCAACTTATAGCAACGAGTCAATACACACTTACCCAATTTTATCCCAATCCTGGGTGGGTAGAACATGATCCTGAAGAAATTTGGGCTAAGACGCTTAAAGCAATGCAGGATGTTGTGGTTCAGGTAAAGGGTGAAAAAATTCTTGCTTGCGGTATTACTAACCAACGAGAAACTACAGTAATCTGGAATAAAAAAACTGGTCACTGTTTAGCACCAGCAATTGTATGGCAAGATCGCAGGACGGAAGTATTTTGTCAATCTTTAGCTGATTACACTATGTTGCTACAAGAAAAAACCGGTTTATTGCCTGATCCTTATTTTTCGGCAAGTAAACTACACTGGCTTTTAGAGTCGATTCCTGATGCACGCGCTTTAGCTGCTAAAAATGAGCTTGCGTTTGGGACTATGGATACTTTTCTGCTATGGCGTTTAACAAATGGTCGGGCCCATTTAACGGATGTAAGTAATGCCTCGCGCACCTTATTATTTAATATTATTGAGCAGCGATGGGATGATGAATTACTTGCTTTATTTAAAATACCTGTTTCTATCTTACCTGAGGTATGTGCAAGTGATGCCTACTTTGGTGAAATAAACAAGATACATTTGGGAGTCAATATTCCTGTGACAGGCATGGCAGGCGATCAGCAATCGGCATTAATTGGTCAACGGTGTTTTAGTGATGGCATGATTAAGGCTACATTTGGCACCGGCGGATTTTTGCTGATGAATACAGGTGAGAAACCAGTGAAATCTTCTCATCAACTGTTAACAACCATTGCTTATCGGATAAAAGAACAAACAATTTATGGATTGGAAGGTAGTCTCTATCATGCAGGTACTACCATAAAATGGTTACGTGATGAGATGAAAATAATTGATACTGCTGCTGAAACTGAAACACTTGCCAAGCATTTAAAGAGCAATGATGGTGTCTATCTTGTACCTTCTTTTACAGGGCTTGGAGCTCCTCATTGGATTTCTACCCCTGGAGCGGTCATTGTGGGTTTAAGCCGCACGACTAGCCGCGCTCATTTCGCCCGTGCTGCCTTGGAAGCAGTGTGTTATCAAACACGAGATGTGCTTGAGTGTATGAGACAAGACAGCCGTCTCGATGTCTCATTGTTACGTGTTGATGGAGGTATGGCTGCAAATCAGTGGTTTTTACAATACTTGGCCTCTCAATGTCATTTAAGGGTGCAACAGCCGGTAGATATAGAAACAACTGCTCAGGGAGCGGCTATGCTGGCTGCTCTTGGTTGTGGGTTGATTAACTCATTACATGAATTGCAAAAGACTTGGCAATGTGAGAAGGAATTTTTCATGGAAGAGACAGAGGCTATTGAAAGAGAGTATGCGGGCTGGAGAAGAGCTTTGAGAATGGTAAAGGCGGGATAAATAATTGCTTTCTGCCTAAAGAGGGGGCAACAACCCTGGCAGAGCATAGAATCTTAGCTTGAATTATTCATATCCTGCTTTATTTGGTATTTTGGGCTTTGGCGTTGGACCTCATTATTATTACTTAACCTCAGGATACTCTACTTTATAAAATTTTAATGCATTTAAATAAAGCACTTTTTCAACGTGTAAAGGTTCAATAGTATCAAGAATAAGCTGTATATCTTCATCCATAAAGGGACGAGGAGCACGGGTTGAGGGTAAATCGGTACCAAACATTAAGGTATCAGGATTGGCAAGGTTAATGTCTCTTAATACCTGAGGTACGTTAAAATTAACGCGTCCAAACCCTGTTGCTTTTACCTTAACACCATGTTCAGCCAATTTCAAAAGAATGGATAAACCTTCTTTAGATAAACCAAGGTGATCAATACTGACGGCGGGTAGCGCTAGCAAAGTTGAGGATAATTCTTTCAGATCACGTGCGTCGATATACAATTCCACATGCCATTGGGCTAATTCATAAATCCTTGCTGCAAAAGACTGAAGATGAGTTACACTTTCAGAGCCTCCCCGTTTTATATTAAACCGAACACCCCGGATACCTGCTGCTTTTAAAGTTAAAATATCATCGTCTGAGACGGAGTAAGGTAGTTGAATTATTCCCACGAAAGCAGGACCTAATTCTTGTAAGCAGGTTAAAAGATAACTCTGATCAAAGCCCTGAAATGAACCAGAAACAACGAGTCCTCCCAGTAAGTTAAAACGTTTAAGTCGTTGATAATAATCAGCAATAGTAAAAGATGAAGGTAGATAATTATTGTTTGGAACTAGAGGAAAGCGCGGGTCAATGAGATGAAAATGACTATCAAAAAAGCAAATCCTTTGCATTAAATATTCCTGCCAGAGATTAGCAGCCAACGGCTGCTAGTAATTAACCTATTTCACATCGCGTTTGGGTTCACCGGTGTAAAGTTGGCGGGGTCTGCCAATTTTTGATTTGTTTTCGACCATTTCCATCCAGTGAGACATCCATCCTACAGTTCTTGCCAATGCAAAAATTACGGTGTACATATTGGTAGGAATACCAATAGCACTTAAGGTAATTCCGGAATAGAAATCAACATTGGGATACAATTTTTTCTCAATGAAATAATCGTCTTCCAGGGCAATACGCTCAAGTTCCAAAGCCAGCTTGAACAAGGGTGCCTCATGAGCACCAACTGCATTCAGTACTTCGTAGCAAGTTTTACGCATTACTTTTGCACGAGGATCATAGCTTTTATAAACACGATGACCAAAACCCATTAAACGGAAAGGATCATCCTTATCCTTGGCACGCTTGATATAGTGATTGATGTGTTTAATATCGCCAATTTCCTTTAACATGTTTAGGCAAGCTTCATTGGCACCACCATGAGCAGGCCCCCATAATGCTCCGATTCCGGCAGAAATACAGGCATAAGGATTGGCTCCGGTTGAACCTGCGAGTCGCACTGTGGATGTTGACGCGTTTTGTTCATGATCGGCATGTAGCGTAAAAATTGTATCCATTGCATTTACAATAACCGGATCGGGCAACACATCCTCAGAAGGCACACCAAACATCATGTGTAAAAAATTCTCTGCATAAGACATTTTATTCTGGGGGTACATATAAGGCTGACCTATGGAATATTTATAGCTCATTGCAGCCAGAGTAGGCATTTTGGCAATTAAACGAATTGCAGAAATGTAACGATCCTTATGGTTGGTTAAATCAATAGAATCGTGATAAAACGCAGATAATGCACCGACAATTCCGACCATGATTGCCATAGGATGAGCGTCTCGACGGAAGCCATTTAGAAAATTATACATCTGTTGATGCACCATCGTATGGTTGTTAATCAAATTAACAAAGTCCTTTTTTTCTTTTTCGTCAGGAAGCTCCCCATTGAGCAGCAAATAACTCACATCAAGAAAGTCTTTTTTCTCGGCTAATTGCTCAATCGGATAGCCTCTGTAAAGTAATATTCCTTTCTCTCCATCAATATAGGTAATTTTTGATTCACAGGAAGCAGTGGCAACAAAGCCTGGATCAAAGGTAAAGTAGCCTTGTGTAGCCAATTTGTTTATATCAATTACATCATTACCAAGTGTTGGGCTATAAATTGGAAGCTCAATCGGATCATGGGCGTCTATACTAAGTTGTGCAACTTTTTGAGTCATCGCGTCTCCTAAGTTATGGCTTCATAGCCTCTCGCTTGCATTAGTGCGCAGAACTATATAAAAATGGCCCTTTACAGTCAATTTATCTGTATGCAAATTCAATTTTAACATGCGATAATTTTAGCTTTTTAGTAGGGAATTAAGAATGATAAAGCCAGCGGAATTACCGTTTAATAAGCGCGGAGCCGTTTATCACCTGGATTTGAGGGAGGATGAACTGGCTGATTTTATTATTACGGTAGGCGATCCAGGGCGTGTTCAATTAGTTAGCCAATATTTTGATAAATTGGAATTTCAAGGCTCACATCGCGAATTTATAACCCATACCGGTTATATTGGTTCACGCCGATTAAGTGTGATCTCGACGGGAATTGGCATGCCTAACATTGATATTGTCATGACAGAGCTTGACGCTTTAGCGAATATTGATCTGGCAACGCGAACAATGCGAGACAAACCGCGCTCATTAACGATTATTCGTCTCGGTACAACAGGAGGAATTAAGCCAGATTGTAAACCTGGTGACATTATGATTAGTCGTTATGGAATTGGATTTGATAGTTTGCTGAGCTATTACGACTATGAATTATCTTCCGATTTAAAAGATTTAAAAGCAGCACTACTCAGTCATTTAGGCACAGAAACAGGGCCTTTCTTCGTAGCTGATGCGGATGAACTGTTGGTTAACCATTTTAAAAGTCTTGGTACAGTAGGTATTACTGCCACTTGTGGTGGTTTTTATGGTCCCCAATGTAGAAGTATACGTCTGCCTTTGCGATATCCCAATTTTTTAAATCAATTGAGCAAATTTAGTTTTGCTGGCTTAAGCGTAACCAATCTTGAAATGGAAACTGCTGCAATATTAGGTTTGGGAAGTTTATTGGGCCATCAATGTTTGTCAGTCAGTGTGATTTTGGCTAATCGTATGACGGGTGAGTTTTTGCATAACATTAAATTAAGTGTTGACAAATTTATTATTAGTTTCTTGGAGAGAATTTCTTATTTACCACAGAATCAGGCGTAAAATTAGAGGCGCGATTAAGCAAATTGTCTTGCTGGGTCTCGCTGTTGACCCTGAGCAATCCTCAAAAAATTTTATACCTCTTTACGTACCGTGGCAACCTTTGAATTACTCATTTTGTTTTGTGACTATCTCTTAGTGTTTGACCGCAGCGGTTCATGCCTCGTTAAGTTTACTGAATCTGCGATGAAGTCTGGATGTGTCGAGAATTATTGAGAACAGATCTAATCATTAAACTCGCATTTTAATCGCAGCCAAAGTTAGGATATTGATTCAATTGAAGCGCCCTGTGTGCTATCATTCCAAGTTAATTTATCTGCAAATAACGCATAAGGATACGTCCTAGCATGGTTTATTTAGCCAAAGAAGTCATACCCGTCAATATTGAAGACGAATTAAAACAATCTTACCTCGATTATGCGATGAGTGTTATCGTGGGTCGAGCCTTGCCTGATGTGCGTGATGGTTTAAAGCCTGTACATAGGCGTGTGCTTTTTGCCATGAGTGAATTAGGCAATGATTGGAATAAACCTTATAAAAAATCAGCTCGTGTTGTGGGGGATGTCATTGGTAAATACCATCCTCATGGAGATACGGCCGTGTACGATACGATTGTTCGTATGGCTCAACCTTTCTCCATGCGTTACATGCTGATTGACGGACAGGGTAACTTTGGTTCTGTTGATGGTGATTTTGCTGCCGCTATGCGTTACACCGAAGTTAGAATGTCAAAGATTGCTCATGCTTTGCTAGCCGATCTGGAAAAAGAAACGGTTGATTTCAGTCCTAACTATGATGAAACTGAATTTGCTCCCGTTGTTTTACCAGCAAGAATTCCTAATCTTTTAGTGAATGGCTCCTCGGGTATCGCAGTAGGGATGGCAACCAATATTCCGCCTCATAATTTGACTGAAATTCTTAATGCTTGCGTGGCTTTGGTCGATAATCCAGAGCTGTCATTTGAGGATTTAATGGAATATATTCCAGGGCCGGATTTTCCGACAGCCGCTATTATTAATGGTAAAGCAGGGATTGTTCAGGCTTATCGTACCGGTCGTGGTCGTATTTATGTACGTGCCCGAACTGAGATTGAAACAGAAAATCAGACAGGCCGACAATCCATTATTATTACGGAGCTACCTTACCAGGTGAATAAAGCTCGCCTGGTTGAAAAAATCGCAGAACTGGTACGGGAAAAGCGTATCGAGGGCATTTCCGGCTTACGAGATGAGTCAGACAAGCAAGGAATGCGTGTTGTAATTGAACTGAAACGTGGTGAGGTTCCTGAAGTTATTTTGAATAATCTGTATGCCCATACGCAAATGCAAAATGTATTTGGCATCAATATGGTGGCTTTGGTTGATGGGCAGCCTCGTACTTTAAATTTAAAGGAAGTTCTGGAATATTTCATTAAGCATCGCCGCGAAGTAGTTACCAGGCGTACGATTTTTGAACTTAAGAAAGCAAGAAATCGTGCCCATATTTTGGAAGGATTGGGTGTTGCGCTGGCAAATATTGATGAAATGATTGAATTAATCAAAAAATCAGCGACACCTCAAGAGGCTAAAGAGGCCCTATTAGCACGTGTCTGGGAGCCAGGATTAGTGATGGCAATGCTTAAGAACACAGGGAGTGATGCTTCGCGTCCTGATGGCTTGGGCAGCGACTATGGCTTAACAGACGCAGGTTATCGTTTGTCAGCAGAGCAGGCTCAAGCCATTCTTGAGTTAAGACTACATCGGTTAACTGCTCTGGAACAGGATAAAATTATTAATGAATTTGAGGAGTTGCTGAAAGTTATTAAAGAGTTGCTGGAAATTCTGGCATCTCCTGAACGTCTTATGCAGGTTATCCGTGAAGAGTTATTAGAGGTTAAATCTCAATTTGGTGACGCTCGTCGCACTGAAATTATTGCTTCTCAAGAAGATTTAACTATCGAAGATCTCATTACTGAGGAAAATGTTGTTGTTACTTTATCCCATCAGGGTTATGTTAAATATCAACCTATCTCTGCCTACCAGGCACAACGCCGTGGTGGTAAGGGTAAATCAGCGACCAATGTTAAAGAGGAGGATTTTGTCGAACGGTTGGTGATTGCAAGTACTCACGATACGTTGCTATGCTTTTCAGATTATGGAAAATTATACTGGTTAAAAGCCTACCAGTTACCACTTGCCAGTCGAATTTCACGAGGTAAGCCCATTGTTAATATTCTTCCTCTTGCAGAGGATGAGTCTATCAACGCCATGTTACCCGTTCGAGAGTTTACTGAAGGCTACTTTGTTTTCATGGCAACCAAACATGGTACTGTTAAAAAAGTACCGCTTGAAGCATTTAGTCGTCCCCGTTCCAGCGGAATAATTGCCGTAGATTTGGATGAAGGTGATCGCCTTGTAGGTGTTGATATCACCGATGGCAGCAAAGACATTATGCTATTCACTGATGCTGGCAAGGTTGTCCGGTTTGATGAGAATCTTGTGCGTCCAATGGGTAGAACTGCTCGCGGGGTCCGTGGCATTCGACTACAAGAAAACCAATCGGTCATTTCCTTAGTAGTCGCTAAACCACAAGGGACGATATTAACAGCTACTGAAAATGGTTATGGTAAACGTACTAATATTGAAGAATATCGTATTTCAGGCCGGGGCGGACAAGGTGTGATTTCTATTCAGGTTAATGAACGAAATGGCAAGGTAGTACGTGCCTTACAAGTTGAAGAGAGCGATGAGGCCATGCTAATTACTGATAAAGGCACTTTGGTACGCTTTAAAGTGGCTGAACTATCCATTATCGGGCGTAATACGCAAGGTGTTCGTCTTATTAATGTGAGCCCCGGGGAGCATGTGGTTGGAATGCAGCGTATAGAAGATCTGGGTGAAGGTGACGAGGATTCTGATTTGTCTGAACAAGCCCATGCTTATGATGCATTTTCTTCCGATGAAACTCCTGAAGGCGATAATGAGTAGGGCTTATAATTTTGGTGCAGGCCCTGCTATGTTGCCTGAGCCCATTTTAAGAGAAGCGCAACAGGAACTATTAAATTGGCACAATTCAGGGATGTCAGTTATGGAAATAGGCCATAGAACTCCCGAATTTATACAGTTAATGATACAGGCAGAGCAGGATTTACGCGAGCTTTTAGCCATCCCTGCCAATTACCATGTTTTATTTTTAGGGGGGGCTGCGCGTACACAATTTAGTATGATTCCTCTAAATTTTTTAGAGGATGGACAACAAGCTGGCTATTTAATCACTGGGCTTTGGTCTTCAATCGCTTATCAGGAGGCTTTAAAACTTAAAAAAGCCTATTGTGTTGCAACTGATGAAAAAAACGGCTTTGTTAAAGTTCCGGCCGCCTCAGAATGGCAGCTTAAGGAAAACACAAGCTATTTTTATTTTACCTCTAATGAAACAATCAATGGCGTGCGTCTTTCGCAAAAACCTGCTGTCTCAGGAATACCTCTCATTGCAGATATGACATCCAGTTTGCTAAGTGAGCCTATCGCTGTTCAGGACTATGATTTAATTTTTGCCGGTGCACAAAAAAATATTGCTAATGCAGGTTTAACTGTAGTCATACTGAAAAAGGAATGGCTCGATACCACCAGCAACAGCATAATTCCTACTATGCTAGATTATCGCGTTCATGTGAGAGAAAATTCAATTTATGCGACGCCACCTACATTTAACTGTTATTTGGCAGCGAAGATGTTTCAATGGATTAAAGAGCAAGGGGGTATAGCGGCACTTTATGCTGAAAATTGTAAAAAAGCAGCTAAACTTTACCATTATATTGATTCCTCTGATTTTTATTATTGTAAAGTAGACACAGAATATCGGTCATTGATGAATGTCTGTTTTAACTTAAGAAATCCATCTCTTGAGCCCTTGTTTCTGAAGCAGGCTCAACAACGTAATTTGTTGGCTTTGAAAGGACATCGTGCTGTAGGTGGGATACGAGCCAGTATTTATAATGCGATGCCTATGGACGGAATCACTGCCCTTATTGAATTTATGCGCGATTTTGCTAAGGAACACAACTGATGAAGCCGGTAGATTTTTTAAGTAGCCCTGTAAACACCTTGCAAGGTGATATCACTGTCCCCGGTGATAAATCTATTTCTCACCGTGCCATAATTTTAGGTGCCATTGCTAAGGGTACAACAACTATAAGTGGCTTCCTTGATGGCGAGGATTGTTTAGCCACGTTGAAAGCTTTTCAATCGATGGGGGTGGCGATAGAAGGACCTGTTGCTCAACGTGTCGTGATTCAGGGTGTAGGTAAATATGGTTTACAAAAACCAGCAGACGCTATTGACTGTGGAAATTCCGGAACTTCCATGCGATTACTAGCGGGTCTTCTTGCCGCTCAACCCTTTGATAGCGAATTGACCGGAGATACAAGCTTATTGAAAAGACCAATGGAAAGAGTAAGCCGACCATTAGCACAAATGGGCGCTGAAATAAGGACAACCGGTGGCAAACCTCCTTTATATATTCATGGCGGGCGCAAACTGAATGGTATTACTTACGAAATGCCTGAGGCCAGTGCTCAGGTTAAATCTTGCTTGTTGTTGGCTGGAATGTATGCAGAAGGAGAAACAAGAATAATTGAGCCTGGTTTTACTCGTGATCATACAGAGCGAATGCTTACCACGTTTTCTTATCCTATTCAAAAAGCTGAGGATGCAATTATTATTAACTCAGAAAGTGAATGTCTGGGTACTGATATTATTGTGCCAGGGGATATTTCATCTGCGGCATTTTTTATTGTAGCAGCCACACTTATTCCAGAATCCGAAATAGTTATACGTAATGTTGGCATTAATCCTACCCGAACGGGGATTATCCACATACTGACTAATATGGGAGCAGACATCAGCTTAAATAACAAACGCCTGTGTGGTGAGGAATTGGTGGCCGATCTTCATGTCAAGCATGCTCCGCTTGAAGGAATAGATATTCCTTCTGAACTGGTTCCAATTGCTATTGATGAATTTCCAGTTATCTTTATTGCCGCAGCTTGTGCGAAAGGACAAACTTTACTGCACGGAGCAAGAGAATTGCGTTGTAAGGAAAGTGATAGAATTGGTGCGATGGTTGAAGGTTTACAAAACTTGGGGATTGAAGCTCAAGCGTTTGATGATGGTTTATATATTAATGGTGGTGAGCTGCAAGGTGGTGAAGTTAATAGCTACTCCGATCATCGTATTGCGATGGCTTTCGCAATTGCCGGTGCTGTTGCGAAAAATTCAGTTACAATTAAAAATTGTGCAAATGTAGCAACTTCATTTCCAACGTTTGTGCAAACAGCCAATAAAATCAATTTGGCTATCAAGGAAATTAATGATGAAGTCAGATAACAATGTACCAGTAATAACTTTGGATGGGCCCAGTGGCACAGGTAAAGGAACCATCTGTCATATGCTGGCGAATCACTTACACTGGCATGTTTTGGATAGTGGTTCCATCTATAGAGTGCTAGCACTTGCTGCCAAAAAGAAAAGAATAGACTTTAGCAATCAAGAAGCACTGGCTGAACTTGCTTCTAACTTGAATTTAAAGTTTGAAACTGATCCTGAACAAAAGGCGCAGGTGCTTTTGGATGGAAAAAATGTTGTTGATGAAATTAGAAGCGAAGAATGTGGCCAAGATGCTTCTAAAATTGCTATTTTGCCTGAAGTAAGAACAGCATTGCTTGCTCGACAGCGAGCATTTGCCATGCCTCCTGGTTTGGTGACTGATGGCCGAGATATGGGCACAGTGGTTTTTCCAGATGCTGTTTTAAAGATTTATTTACATGCCACACCCGAGGAAAGAGCATTTAGGCGTTATTTACAGTTGAAAGAAAAGGGAATTGATGCTAGCCTCGCCGAAGTTGTTGATGAATTGGCTAAACGTGATGCAAGAGACACATCTCGGACACATGCGCCATTAAAACCTGCAGAGGATGCGGCTTTTATTGATACGACTGGATTAACGATTGTACAAGTGTTCGATAATGTATTAAAATTGGTCGATGAACACTTGTTTTTTCGTTAACTAATTTTGGGGGAAAGGCGAGAGGATCTCGCTCTTTCATTTTTTTACTAAAGAGTTTATTAATATGTCTGAAAGTTTCAAAGAATTATTTGAGCAAAGTATTGTTGGTGCACAGTTTTATCCTGGAGCGATTATCACAGCAAAAGTCATCGGAATCGATGATGATTACGTAACCCTGAATGCAGGCTTGAAATCAGAAGGTATCGTTGCTGTCGAGGAATTTCAAGATAAAAATGGTCAATTGGAAATTCACTTAGGCGATACTGTCGAAGTAGCCCTCGATTCTGTAGAAGATGGCTATGGTGAAACATTGCTCTCCAGAGAAAAAGCAAAACGCCAGGAAGCATGGCGTAAACTGTCTAAGTGCCATGAAAACAACGATACAGTGACTGGATTGATTTCTGGTAAAGTTAAAGGTGGTTTCACTGTTGAAATCGGCTCAATCCGCGCATTTTTGCCAGGTTCTTTGGTTGACGTCAGACCTGTTCGCGATCCTTCCTATCTTGAAGGTAAAGAATTAGAGTTTAAAGTTATCAAAATGGATCTGAAGCGCAATAATATTGTTGTTTCGCGTCGTGCTGTTGTTGAAGAAGAAAGCAGTGCAGACAGACAAGCGCTTCTTGAATCATTACATGAAGGCCAGGTGCTCAATGGTATTGTCAAAAATCTCACTGATTATGGTGCATTTATTGACTTGGGTGGTATCGATGGCTTATTACACATTACTGATATTTCCTGGAAACGCGTTAAGCATCCAAGTGAAGTACTCACAGTAGGTCAGGATGTTCGTGTTAAAGTATTAAGCTTTGACAGTGAGCGTAACCGTGTTTCGCTAGGTATGAAGCAATTAGGCAACGATCCTTGGGTTGATTTGGTTGAACGTTATCCTGTTGGTAAAAAACTCCAAGGTAAAGTGACTAATATTACTGATTATGGTTGCTTCGTTGAAATTGAAGAGGGCGTGGAAGGTTTAGTTCATATGTCTGAAATGGATTGGACTAACAAGAACGTTCATCCAAGTAAAGTTGTTTCAATGGGTGATATTGTTGACGTGATGGTTCTTGAAATTGATGAGGAACGCCGTCGTATCTCCCTTGGCATGAAACAATGTGTTGGTAATCCCTGGCATCAGTTTTCACAAACTCACAGCAAAGGTCAAAAAGTTAAAGGCAAGATCCGCTCAATCACCGACTTTGGTATATTTATTGGTCTAGATGGTGATATTGATGGCTTGGTTCACTTGTCTGACATCTCCTGGAACACTCCGGGCGAAGAAGCTGTAAAACAATTCAAGAAAGGTCAAGAGTTGGAAGCAGTTATTCTGGCTATCGATGCTGAGCGTGAGCGTATTTCTTTAGGTTTAAAACAACTGGAAGGTGATGCTTTCACTACCTATGTTGAAGAGAATACTAAAGGCGCAATCGTTAAAGGTAAAGTGATTGCTGTTGAACCTAAGACTGTAACCATTGAACTGGCCCCCGAAGTTGTTGGTACTATTCGTGCTAATGAGTTATCTGAGGAAAGAGTTGATGATGCAACTACTCTCTTTAAAGAAGGTGATGAGGTTGAGGCAAAAATTATCAATATTGATAAGAAAAACCGCACCATCGCACTTTCTGTTAAAGCGAAGGATGCTCAAGATCAAGCTGAAGCTATCAAAAAATATTCACGAAGTGGTGATGTGGCTTCAACTACATTGGGTGATTTGCTTAAAGAAAAAATGGCAAGTAAAGAAGGCGAATAATTTTGTCTGAACTAAAAAAAGCGTAGATATCTACGCTTTTTTTTTATTTTGATTGTCAAATTTTTTCGGAATGGTAGAGTATTACGATGTCTTTGGGTTTTCTAGCAAACCATTCATTATAGGAATAATGCATGCGTTTATTTATGATGATATTTTATTTGCTATTGATTCTGTTAGGAGTAACATTTGCTGCCTTGAATGCTTCTTCAGTTGCCGTTAACCTTTATTTCACAAAGGTAACCATGCCTATATCTGTTTTGATGACAATCATGCTTGGAATTGGCTTGTTATTAGGTTTTCTTTTGTTTTTGTATCGGTATTGGCGCCTTAAGGTAGAACATTTACGATTAAAAAATCAATTTAAACTGACGGAAAAAGAAATTAAAAATTTAAGGTCGATTCCCTTACAAGATCAGCACTAGCGTTGAATGATTAATGGATAATTACGTTATCATTGGCATAATTTGGCAGATGACACATAGACTTTGGACAAACGAAATAATGGAGAGCTTTAATGATTAATTTATGGCCATTATTGTTACCTGCTGCCGCTTGGTCAGGTTGGTGGGTTGCTAGCCGTAATTATTCTGGCAAAGAAGCAGAGTTCAATAACCGTTTATCTCGTGAATATGTGGTCGGTTTAAATTATTTGTTAAATGAGCAACCGGATAAAGCAGTTGATGTTTTTATTAAACTTCTTGAAGTGGACAGTGAGACGGTGGAAACACATCTTGCTTTAGGAAGTTTGTTTCGCCGTCGCGGCGAAGTAGACAGGGCTATTAGGATTCATCAGAATTTGATTGCTCGGCCTCAATTAAGTTTAAGGGAAAGAAAAGAAGCATTAATGGCGCTTGGCCAGGATTATATGAGTGCGGGAGTTTTTGACCGTGCTGAGCGTATTTTTTTGGAAGTTGTTGAAATGGGTGGAGGTAATGAAACTTGTAGTTTGCAAGGATTACTGGCCATCTATCAGCAAGAAAAAGCTTGGGAAAAGGCTTTGGATATTATCAAAAAAATAGAATTGTCATTAGGGCAGAGCATGCATATCCAGGCTGCGCATTACCATTGTGAAATTGCACATCAAGCCTTAAAAAATAATTTAATAGAAAAAGCACAAAATGCGATTAAACAGGCGCTGGTGGTAGATAAAATGTGTGTTCGCGCTAGTTTAATGCAAGCCTCACTGGAGATGCTTCAGGGGCGATACAAACAAGCCATTCGCTCCTTAAGGCGTGTTCCTCAACAAGATCCTGACTTTCTTAGCGAAATAATAGAACCTCTGGTAACCTGTTACCGCGAGCTCAATGAGATGCAAGAATGCGTCACTTTTTTGCAAGATACACTCGCTGAGCATCCGCGTGCTTCTACCATCTTTGTGATTGCTGAGTTTTTGCGTCACGAAAAAGGTGTGGATGTGGCTATCGACTTTGTCTCAGAAAAGCTCAGCGTCCATCCTTCCATCAGAGGACTAAATCGTCTTATTTTTTGGCATCTTGAGACAGCGCATGGCAAAGTTAAAGAGAAATTACAGATGCTCTATGATATTACAAGTAAATTTTTAGATAACAAGCCAATTTATCGTTGTGGCCATTGTGGGTTTGGCGGAAAACATTTGCATTGGCATTGCCCAAGTTGTAAGCAGTGGGGTAGAATGAAGCCAGTTCATGGTTTGGAAGGAGATTAATTCCAAGCTTAGGTATGAAAGCTAAAGTTAACTTAAATTCTACGTCCCGCGACTTGTTTGCGAGATTCAGAAACCTTTCAGCATCACTGGGATCTGCGTAAACCCGCGGAAGGTAGAAGGCAAGATGCCATGGTAATTAGTTAAAAATGCGCCTTAATTGTCTTCTTGGCGAATGAGAGAAAAAAATGCAATTTATTGATCTGAAAAAACAATACAAGTTGATAGAAAATGATGTTCTACGTAGTATTCAGGCTGTTCTAGAACATGGACAGTATATTATGGGGCCTGAAATAGAAAAATTAGAAGAGCAATTGGCAAAATTTTTAGGGGTTAAACATGCCATTGTCAATTCTAGTGGTACAGATGCGTTGCTTATGGCGCTACTGGCATTAGAATTAGAACCTGGAGATGAGGTCATTACAAGTCCCTTTAGTTTTTTTGCTACTGCTGAAGTGATTGCCCTTTGTCAGGCCAAACCTGTGTTTGTGGATATTGATCCTCTGACTTACAATATTGACTCTACTAAAATTGAATCAAAAATTACGCCAAAAACTAAAGCAATTATGCCAGTTAGTTTGTACGGACAGTGTGCCGACATGCATGCTATTAATCGCTTAGCCAAACGTTATGGTTTGCCGGTAATCGAAGATGCAGCTCAAAGTTTCGGAGCCACCTACCATGGTCTTTATTCCGGCGCCTTAACAACCATCGGTTGTACCAGTTTCTTTCCTTCCAAGCCTTTAGGAGGATACGGTGATTCCGGTGCATGTTTCACAGATGATGATATTTTGGCAGAAAGAATGCTTGAGATCCGAATCCACGGTCAAAATGCTAGGTATTGTCACCGCAGAGTAGGAATTAACGGGCGCATGGATACTATTCAGGCAGCCATTCTAATCGAAAAATTGAAACTATTTCCAGACGAAATTGCCCTTAGGCAGAGAGTAGCACAGCGTTATGAGCAATTGTTGTCAGGTATCGTCAAGATACCAGTTATTATGCCAGAAAATACTAGCGTTTTTGCTCAGTATACCATTGAAGTTCCTAATCGTGATGATTTTCAGAAGAAAATGCAGGCACTCGGTATCCCTACTGCTGTTCATTATCCTGTTGCAATGCATCAACAGGAGGCGTTAGCCTATTTAGGCTATAAATTGGCGGATTTTCCCCATGCCGAAAGAGCCAGCAAGCACGTCGTCAGCTTACCTATGCATCCTTACCTGACCTTAGAGGAACAGCAAATGGTGGCTGGTGCAGTCAAATCTTGTTTAGCGACGGAATTCGCGGGAGCATAGGTTGAATTCAAAACTTATTGTTGCTCTTGATTTTCATCAGCAGGAAGATGCATTGGCGTTGGTAAATCAGTTAAATCCGACGCAGTGTGCGTTAAAGGTCGGTAGTGAAATGTTTACCTTATTTGGTGTACATTTCATTAAGCAACTTATTCAGAAAGAGTTTAAAATTTTTCTGGATCTAAAATTCCACGATATTCCAAATACAGTGGCGAAGGCCTGTAAAGCCTGTGCAGAACTTGGTGTGTGGATGATTAATGTTCATGCTTCAGGCGGTTTAACAATGATGCAAGCGGCCAAAGAAGCCATAGCCAGCTATGGTTCTCTGCGCCCCTTGCTGATTGCTGTAACCATTTTGACCAGCTTAAATCAACGTGATCTGTTGTCAATCGGAATAGATCATTCGTTAGAAACTCAGGTGGAGAAATTAGCGAGATTAGCACATCAGGCGGGATTAGACGGTGTAGTGTGTTCCGCACATGAAGTCGCAGCGATAAAAAAAGCCTGTGGAAATTCGTTTCTTACTGTTACCCCAGGAATTAGGCTATCAGATAGTAAAAAAGATGATCAAAGTCGAACAATGACGCCTTCGCAAGCTATCGCACTTGGTAGTGATTATCTGGTAGTGGGCCGTCCAATTACCAGTTCATCTGATCCTGTAACAATCATTGACCATATTAATTCTGCTATTAGTCTCTAATCTGCTTGCGCGGCTAATGTCTTCTGTCATTTTGAAATGCTTTGTCCTCAAACGATTCAATAATGGGATTTATTTATCCATAGATTTATGATAATTATAAAAATAGTCAAATTATTTAACAAAAACTACTCTCCATTTCACGAACACAGGATTGTCGTGTAAGGTAACTCGCAACTAAAGGAATAGACTATGCCACGAGAGGAAGTGTTGAGTGCATTGTTGCACCAGGATATAGTGCTTCAACCGAATATTCTTTTATTAAAGAAGTTCTTACTTACCGTTCATCAAGGCTGGTTTCGTATTAATGGTTTACCCCCGGATAAAAAATATACCTTAGCTGATTATCTATTGGATGATGAAAAACTTATTATCGATTTCACTCGCATGAGTGAACAATCTCGAGACGAATTTTTAAAATGGTTTCTAAAGCCACACCGCAGTAATGCACATGAAGCTTTACTAAGCGGGGTTACAACGAATAATTACCGTGGTTATACCGCTGAAGTGGGCTTAAGCAAATGGGGGCGAATCATTAATTTCTTGCTTTATCGTAAAAAATCCTATCATTGGAATCTGGTTTCTCAAGGGAAATTTGATGATTGTGAATCTTCAGGCATAGAGCTCTGTCAGGATTCTCATGGTCTATTAATTGGTTTAAACCAATTTTTTCTTAAAGATACGGACACCAAATACCATGAACTCCATGATAACCAAAGTAAACCACTGCGAAATTGCAAGCGCATATTGTTAACTGATGCAATGGTAAAAAAATTAATTGCTACTGATTTAACTTCCTATGATTTTGCATCAGCAATTTCTCAACCCCATCCCTTTTCGATTCACGTGGTTTCAGAAGCCAAGCGAATACAAGCGATGCTCGAATATCGAGAAACTCAGCGATTAATTAGAAAAAAAGCCTGGTATAAGCGCTTGTGGGATTGGTTTCAATCCCTATTTGTGAGAGGGACTTCTCAAGACATTGAAATGACAGAAATAGATTCAGGTTGCAAAAAATATCACCTGTTATTTGCTGAAAAAGATGTTCAAGTGTTTAAGCGTAATAGCGATGGAAAAATTTTTGTAACAGAGAAGCGACCCGATTTAGACAGTATGGTATTTTGTGGTGGAGGAGCAAAAATTTTTGCCCACGTTGGTGCACTAAAGGCATTTGAGCAAGTAGGAATTAAGCCGACTAAATATGCAGGAAGTTCAGCTGGTGCTATTATGGCGGCGCTTTGTTATCTGGGATACTCTTCTGAAGATATTCTGAAATTTTTTCAGTGGTTTAAGCAAGATAATATTATTCATTATGAAATAGACAGCTCAGGACTTTCTGATGCACGCGCTATGAAGGCTGCTCTTGATTATATGGTGATCAAAAGAGTTGATGAAATCATTCAACAATACGAAGTTGATAAAACACCTGAAGGCCGAAGGTTTTTAGCTGAAAAAGTGTTTAAACATGGAAAAATTACTTTTGAGTCGCTTCATTTTCTTAAGGAACGTTATCCAGATTGTAATCTGGGAGAGAAATTAATAGTTACTGCCACTAATGTAAGGAGCAGAAAAACGCGTTACTTTTCCTATGCTAGCACCCCATGGATGGAAGTCAGCGAAGCGGTAAAAACCTCAGCCAGTTTTCCTGTTGTTTTTAAACCAACTATCGTTGAGGGTGATACACACAAAGATGGAGGAATTTTAAATAATTTCCCCACAGAAGTATTTATGGGGGATTTATCCACCTTGCTTGAATCTGAGCATGGTAATTGTCTAAGTATGGTCGCCTTTCAATTTGATCATGGGTATGAGCGAAGTTTGTTAGACAAGGTAGTGGATAGAGTTTATCGTGAAAATTTTTTTTGGAATTGGCTTTATGGACTTTTTACTGGTGTCAAAGATCCGGTAAGTGGCTGGGAACGAGATCGTCTAAAGTTATTGCAACACAGTAATCAGGTTGTTCTTATTCCGGTAGGCAATGTTTCATCAACACAATTCGATCTGGATAAAAAAGCCCAAACCACCTTAGTGGAAAATGGTTATCAAGCTGCAAAAAACTATGTAGATGCACGTTACAAAACGGTAAGCCCAACGGTAGCAAAAAATGATGAACTAATTTATTCCACGTTTACCTCGATTGAAGAGTTACTCTATTTTTCCTGTTATAGAGGGCACGCTAATTGGTTTGAAAAGCTGGCCGTAGAAGCCCAAAAAGAAGGGATGACTGAGCAAAAAGTACGGCAATTAAGAGAGAATTATTTTTCTTCACGGGTAATGGCCAAAAAAGAAAACAGGCCTACGGCACATAATAGCTATTTTCCAACAAAATTATCTGGAAATATTTTGGAAAACCAATGGATTACCAAAAATATGCGATTGTTTGAAGCAATTTATCCAGTTTTTCATAAGTTACCTGAGATGTTCCTAACCAATACCTCTGATTTAAAGCTATTCAAACTGGCACGACATTCGCTTTCTCTTCATAAACCTCTGGAAGGTTTAAAATACTTGCAAGAAATCAAGGGAGAAACTCATGTGCTTTTATTTATTTTTATTCAAATTTTAAGTACGGCTCATTTGGATAAAGTTGATCAGGTTGTTGATAAATTAAATTTCTTTATAGCAACCTTGCAACATTTGGAGACAGAGAAATTACAACATCCTTCATTTTATAGTAAATGGAGCTTATTAAATAGACAAAGTAACCGCGTTTTAAACTTACTCAATAAACAGAGTTGGAATGAGGTTTTTGACCTCTGCTCATCTTTAATGAAAAGAGAAGAGCCTTTAGAAACTATAATAATAAAGGATACCTTGGAGGATGGAGAGGAAGATGGCTACGCTAATAACTGGTTCTTCGAAGGGAATAGGCCATGCCTTGGCGCTTGAGTTTGCTAAAAACGCCCATAATTTAGTACTTTGTGCTCGAGATAAAATACGTTTGGAACAATTATCCTCTGAGATAAAAGATGCTTATTCGGTTGAAGTGGATGTGATCTCTTTAGATTTGGCACAAAGCCATAGTGCCTTTCAATTAATTGAGGCGCTTGAAGAGAAAAATTGCAATATAGATTGTCTGGTGAATAATGCAGGTATGGGATATTTAGGTGATTTTATATCCATGGATCCACAAACTTTAAATCAAATGCTCCAACTTAATATGGTTACTGTGAGCGAGTTAACGCGTTATTTTGCAAAAAAATTTGCGCAACAGGGTAAAGGTAAAATCCTTCAGGTTTCTTCGACAGCCGCTTTCCAACCTGGCCCATTTATGGCAGCTTATTATGCCTCTAAAGCTTATGTGACCTCATTATCGGAAGCATTGGCGTATGAACTTAGAGATTCAGGCGTTATGATTTCAATTCTTTCTCCTGGTCCAACCCAAACCCATTTTTTCCATGAGGCGGGTATGGATGAAAGTCATCTTGCCAGAGGGGCCTTGGGTGTCATGAGCGCCGAGAAAGTCGCAAAATTAGCCTACAAAGGATTGCAACGCGGTAAATTATTTATAATTCCCGGTACAATTAATAAACTACTGGCCTATAGTGCTTCAATGTCTCCATTTAGAATGACGCGCCGAATTACCGCATTTCTCCATGGAAAATAGGTGTTGTAATAGGATAATGCTTCGCAAATTTACCTTAATTTGCAATAATTACCACGTTTACACTACTAGTTTTCATCTATGTCAAACGCACTACATCATTATTATTTGCAAACCATGGGGATAGAGGTTTGGATTCCGCGAGAAAAAAATGTTTCCTGTGGGAGGAACTTATCTCAACTGGCAGATGAAATAGCTGCTTGTTCACGTTGCGTTCTCCATAAAACCCGCACACAAACGGTATTTTCTCGAGGTAATCCACTTGCTAAATTAATGATTATTGGTGAAGCGCCCGGTTTTTACGAGGACAAACAAGGATTACCTTTTGTTGGTAAGGCCGGCATGTTGTTAAATCAAATGCTGCAAAGTATTGGATTTTCTGAACAAGATGTTTATATTGCCAATGTTTTAAAATGTAGACCTCCTGATAATCGTGATCCCAAGCCTGAAGAGATTGTTCATTGCAGCGGCTATCTGTCAGAGCAAATTCAATTAGTTAATCCTCATTTGCTGCTTGCGCTTGGGCGCTTTGCCGGGCAGTTTTTGGCAAATAAAATCGCACCTCTTAACCAGCTCCGACAAAAATTTCACTCCTATAATAATATTCCTTTTTTAGTGACCTATCATCCTGCTTATCTATTACGCAATCCCTTGGATAAAAAAAAGACCTATGCTGATCTTTTAACAGTAAAAAAGTTTTTGATGGAAAGAGTAACGTGAAAACAATAGGTGGTATGACTTTATTGGAATTAGTTTGCTGTTTACTCTTAATTTGTGTTTTATTTTTTACGACTGTTCCTGCCCAGTTTTCATTAATGCAACACAATCAGCTAAAGGTCATGGAAGATGAAATCAGTAATGCTATTCGTTATGCAAGAAAAATGGCACTCTTGCATGGTGTTCCTTTAGCATTAACGCCACTACAAAGCTCCAACGATTGGTCAAAAGGAATGATTCTTTTTATTGATAATAAACAACATCAATATCGTTCGGGAGATAAACTATTGCATCAATGGCAATGGCAGAAGCCTGGTCTGCAGATAAGTTGGAAAGGATTTTTATCCAATTCCTATCTTTTATTTTCAAATAACTTAAAACATGCAGCAACGAGCGGTCATTTTGATCTTTTTACTGCTGATTCAAAACATGTAAAATTAATTGTTAATCGTTTTGGACGTGTAAGTAAACCTGTATCAATCCGTGATGGGAAAGATCTTCATTGATACATTAAGGTTATCAACGAGGAGATCAGTTAGGTTTATGGTATAATTCGCCAAATCTTGCTTTGATTCCCTACTATGTTTGCTCAAACTGTAAATCCTCCAGAAAAATTATTACCCTGGCTTAATCACCAACGTTCTTTAACCGCTAAATTAAAAAAAGAGAGAGGGGAGGCTATTCTGAGTATTCTTAAACAGGAATGGAGAAATTGCAGTTGGTGGGATAGATATGTTTTGGGTTTAGCTATAAATTCAGTGATGCACAGAGATATTATAATGACAGCACAGAACAAGGCGTGCTGGTATGCTAGAACGATAATTCCCTGTGATTGCTATGAGAAAAATGCCTCGTTTTTTATGCGATTAAAAGAGGAGGCATTGGGTGTTATTATTTTTGATACCCCCGAAATACAGCGTGATCGAATGATTCATTATTCAATTGATAGCGCTTCACTGGAATATTATTGGCTGCCTCATCATTTAAGAGGAACAGGGGAGCGTTTGTGGGTGAGATTATCTAAATTTATCTTGCCTCAGAGTACTTTTTTTTATCTTGTGGAAATTCTCTTGCCTGAACTTTTAAGGATGAAAAATTGAGATTGCTTCATTATTTTCGCTTAATGCGTCTTCATAAACCAATTGGCATTTTGCTTTTATGGTGGCCGACAGCATGGGCACTTTGGTTGGCGAGTGAAGGAAAGCCCCCTTTCTCTTTAACCTTATTATTTTTAGCAGGTACAGTCTGCATGCGGTCCGCTGGCTGTGTGATTAATGATATTGCTGACAGACATGTGGATTTGCATGTCAAGCGTACGAAGACACGACCGTTAACAGCGGGACAGGTAAATTTAATTGAAGCTTTTTGCCTGCTTTTCATTTTATTACTTCTGGCATTGACTATTTTGCTGCAATTACCAAAACCATGTTTTTACTATGCTTTGGTGGCAGTCGTTGTCACCCTGTTGTACCCTTTTTGCAAGCGATTTATTCAAAGTCCGCAGCTGGTTTTGGGTATTGCTTTTTCAATGGGAATTCCCATGGTTTATGCTGCCCTGGATCATCTTGTAGATAAAACCATGATGATATTACTATTCATTAACTTTATATGGGTAGTGGCCTACGATACAGAATATGCCATGGCTGATCGAGAAGATGATTTGCGTATTGGCATTAAGTCGACAGCTATTCTTTTTGCCTCCTATGACAAATTAGCCATTGCCTTGTTGCAAGTATTATTACATTTATTGTGGCTTCCTCTGGCATTTACTTTAAATTCACTCTTTTTCTGGGGTTGCTGGTTTTATGCGGCTCTGAATTTAGTTTATCAACAAAGACTCATTCGCCAACGCGAAGCAGTGAATTGCTTCAATGCTTTTACTAGTAACAACTGGTATGGATTAAGCATGTGGATTGGGATTGTTGGCGCTATGGGGAGGTAATCTTCATTATAGCCCATCAAATTAGGTTAATGTGATTGAAACTGATTGATGCATATTAATCGCAATCAGTGCTTCATGTCTCTCTTCAACTTTCGCTTTAATATTATTTTCAATCGGAGTACTCACCACATCACTAAATTCTTGGAGTACTTTTAATTGAGTATCCCTATAAAATGAAGTGTCTCTATAGACTCCGACCAAGCCCAGGGTAAATACAAGATCCCCCACAATGACTAAGCCAACCGCTAAAGCGCCTATACCCAAAGGTCCTGCAATTGCCAGAATTCCGGCTCCAACTAAACCACCAGCAATAAAAGCACAGAAAAAACCCGTCCCCAAGATTAAAATTCCGGCAGCCATAACAGCAGAATTTACCGCTATTCGTGTCTTAATAATCTTATGGTTAGCCAGTTTATTTTCTTCTAAATCGTGCTCTAAAAGACTAATATTTTTTTGTAGTTCTTCATAATTGGCTAGTGATGGATCTTGTAGCGTTTTAATTGCTGCGACTGAAATGGCAATCAAAATTTCTGTCGAGGGAAAACTCAGTGCCTCTAGCTCATCAAGACTAATTTTAAGTTTCCTGGCACAGGATAAGATATATTTTTTTCGCTTTGTTTCTTTGTTAGAAAACATTCGCTGCATAAGCAATTGATTTTTTTGTTTTTCTAACTCTCTTTCAAACAACTTACTTTGTTTTTCAAAAAGCGACATAGGTCCTTACCCAAGGAAAAATATTAATGCATTATTTTTCGAATTATCTCAATTGGGATAAATGCACTCAATAGCGCAACTAATTAAAAATGTCTTCATTACGCACTTTCAGGGTAAGAACATACCATATGTTAATTAATTTAACACCATTATCTTGCGCAAATTACATTATCCTGAAGCATTGTAAGTCTAAAAGTGGTTATATTAGGAACTAAGAGGGTTGCCCTTTGCAAAAACAAAGGGCGCGGGCATGAGCGACCGTTGAAGGATTGGTTTAACCAACCGTCATCATCATGGTACTCTAGCCCAGCTCTCGAAACGTTTGAATAGTTGCTTGGGTCTGATTACACACCCGCTTACAATCCTAACAATTTTTATTTCGAGGCTATGATGCCATTGTACAATAATTTTGTAGGTGTTGATATTGGGAAGTTTAGTTTCGTAGTAGCAGTTGCCAATGCAAGATTAAAACCTTTAGTTACTGGGGGGCTTGATCAACTTGCTTAAAAAAATATTTTTTAGACTTATAATTTCTCGCTTCACGTATCATGGGTGTGATTAAAATAGCTCAAGCCCACCGGCGTCATTGCGAGAAGCGTAGCGACGAAGCCATCCCGAGATACGAAGCAAGAAATCTGATGCTTAAGGATATCAACATAAATAAGATCTTCAGCCTGGATTTATTAAGCAATAGAGTGGTGTAAAGTTAGTTTACGGGTTCTATGCGGATAGGCTTTCAGTCATTACTCAACCCAACAAATTTAAAGAGGTTCAAGAAAGAAAAAATTGATTTTAACCCAAAGCATAAATTGCGATGGTTAGATTTTACGAAATTTAATCCAAAACACATTGCTCCTTGCTTCGCATCCCTGGATTGCTTCGTCGCTACGCTTCTCGCAATGACGCCGGTGGGATTGAGCGCAATTTTAATCAACCCAAGTCATCGTCAATTCAGCCCCCGAACAATGTGAAGGGGAAACATAGTTGATCTCCAGCAGATAAACCTCCCGCTTTTTTGAACAAAAAAAGATCCTTCGCTTTGCTCCCAGGATGACGTAATTGCAATGCTCCTTGTAGTTTAAGTAAACATCATTCTGAACGTAAGGAGCAGTTACATTTAAAGTGTGATCTTGACGTCCTTGGAATCCTCAATTTTAGATTCTTTCCTCTTTTCGGATTCTAAATACTCTAAGTAGTCAGGTTGATTGAAGAGTTGCATAATCATTAATTCTTTCGCATTTGGCAATTTTAGTCTGTTGCCTGATTTCTCATAAAGAGACTTTATTTCTTCAGCCGCTTGACCGATCAATGCCTCAGCATCCATCTGTAACATCAGCTCAGCAAAAATAGTTGCATTAAGGGCTCGAAAAGATTCATGATGGGTGACGCTCATCACACCTGAACTACAAAAGCTTTCCTCTTCAATATGAGCTACTTCATGAGAAAGCATCTCAATTAAATCATCGATGAGCTTTCTAATAGAATCGGTAGATGCCTTACCTCTAAACCATGATGCGAGTTGCTCTTGCCAGTTGAATGGGTTAATAAAAATACTGGCTTGCTTTATTTGTTTTCCATGTTTTATTCTCTTATTAAATTCAGCTGGTTCAACATGGGCTAGAGCAGAGGGCGCCCTGAACTCCTTTAAATCCATTGATTCTTGCAAGTTCCAGTAGATCTCTCACATCATAAACTTCACCCACAGCTGAATCTAATTGCTTGGCTTGTTGCCTTAAGCTTTTAAACTTATGATGATTCCCAATAAAATGTTGTTTTCTTATATTAAATTGTGTTGGATAAGGTGGGGCAGGATTTACCGTTGGGGCATTTTGATAGCGTAAATGTAATCCCGCACTGAGAGCATTTAGTTTACACGTTTGACCTTTTTGCTTAAATCCCGGCGGTAATAGGTCAAGTACTTTACATTCGTAACCTTTGGCTTTTAATTGAACAATTAGGTCATCGAGATATTGGAACAACATATTATCATAATGTAAATAAATAGGTCGCGTATAATACAGTGGATGTAAATTTCAATCAAACTGTTGTACTCATAAGTGTCAATGAAACCATAGGAATGAATATACTGGATTGTAAAAAATTTGCTGCTATCACTGTAGTAATTACAGATCTCGTGCTTCAGCGATATCTGAAAAAATTCATTCGTGGTATTAGTGGACAGAAGGATTTACTAATTCATCCAGTAAACTACTAGCGCCAATACGAAACCAGGCTTTATTCACATTACTTTTAAGTACATGCTCGGCAAGACACATATAAGTAAAGGCTTGAGCAGGCAATTTAATGCCTCCTGAAACTTTCAAACCGCAATGGATATCACTTGCTTCGATTGCTTTTAAAATTGCAAACGCAGCAGAGGGTGTGGCACCTTGTTTGAATTTACCAGTTGAAGTTTTTATAAAATTGCAGCCATTATCAATAAGTCTGCAACTGACATCATAAATTGATTCTAATGTGGGAAAAGCCCCAGTTTCTAAAATTACCTTAAAGGTAATTTTTTGTTGCTCGCAAAGCGTATAGACTTGTTGACAATGAGTTAAAGCTTCTTGCTCGCGATTATGGAGATAATTTTGATAAGGAAAAACATAATCAATTTCCTGAATAGGGAAATTGCTAAGTAAGTGATTGGTTTCAGCGAGAGTCTCTGTCAGAGAGTGATTGCCTGTTGGAAAATTTACTACGGTTGCTAATTTAATGTCGGCAAGTGCTGTCATCGCTTTAACATGCTGGGGCAAGACACAAATAGCCGCAACATGATAAAAGTTTGCTTTTTTCATTAGCATGTCTAATGCCTCGGAAGAGGCATTTTCATGGAGTAGCGTCAAATCAATTAATGAAATAGCTTCTGTCTTTAGAATTTCACTATCTTTGACGTTTTCATTGATTTCGCCAATAGCGATTAGAAATTCAGCTTCTAAATTCACGCCAGGCTCGCAATAAATTGCTTAATCAAACGATTTAATTTTTCTGCTGCTTTTGATGCCATCAATACCACTGCTTCATGGCTGTGGCTCGTGCAAGCAAGCCCTGTTGCATAGTTGGTTATCGTAGCGATAACAGCAACCTTCATACCGCAATGATTGGCAACCAATACTTCGGGTACAGTAGACATGCCTACTGCATCAGCGCCCAAAATACGAAATGCTCTGATTTCGGCAGCGGTTTCGTAGTTAGGACCCAGAACGGAGATATAAACACCCTGATTAAGAGTAATGTTCTCTTTATGGGCAATTTGCAATAACTTATCGCGCATTTCCTTATCATAAGCATTATCCAAAGGAAAGAATCGAGGACCAAATTCGTCATCATTGGGTCCTACCAAAGGATTTCCTGGTTGCAGGTTGATGTGATCAGTGATAAGCATTAATTCACCAGGGCCTACATCTTCGCGTAGTGAGCCGGAAGCGTTTGTTGCGAAAAAATAATCACAGCCAAGCAGTTTCAATGTTCTCACATAGGTTTTGACTACTTCGTAATCAACACCTTCGTAAGTATGAGCTCGACCTTGCAAACAAACGACACCAACACCTGACAAATAGCCTAAGACTACATTGCCCCCATGACCATGCACGGTAAGCTTTGGAAAGCCTGGTAATTGTTCATAGCCAATAGATACAGCATCTTCCAGCTGATCAGCAAAACTGCCTAAACCTGAACCCAAAACAATACCCAATGTGGGTTTAAAATTGGGGAGCTGGTCTTGAATTTGTTTGGCGGCTAAATGAGCCGATGTAAGGGTTGTTTTCATCATACGATTTAATCCTGATTAAGGCTTAAGTTTAAATGCTTCGGGTAAAAGTTCAATAATGGTTAATGTTTTTATAATGGTGTGGTTATTGCACAGGTGAATCGACGTATTCGGTTCTGAAAACTCTATAATTCGCTGGCGACAAGCACCGCAAGGGGGGCAAAGGGTGTTTTCACCATTAAGCACAACCATGCTTTTGATTTTCCTTTGCCCAGCTGTAATCATATGACAAATCGCAGCCGTTTCTGCGCAAATGGATAAACCATAGGAAGCATTTTCAACATTAACTCCGGTATATAAGCTGCCATTTTCACTACAAAGACAGGATGCCACTTTAAAATTAGAATAGGGAGCATAGGCATGTGTTAAGGCTTGCCTTGCCTGATTGATCATTGATGTTTCCAAGTTAACCATGAATACTCCTAAGCTGGGAAAGACTATACTCATTATCCATTAGGCTTACAAGTCATCACTTTATTATATATAGCTGGAATAATAAAAGAGTACTACAAAGTCAAAAATAGCGTTTGCCTCTAATGTATTTGTATTACACTATATGATTATAAATTATGTAAAATAGTGGTATTTTATACTTATTTATTCCCCACCCTTAAAGTGAAAGAGAGTTGAGATTGAATTGTTGCAATGAGTTGGTGGGTAATGTTACCCATTTAGTGCGCTCCTCAAGGGATTTATAATTGAGCATATTGTTTAATTTAGATCATCATCGATTGCTTCACCATAAAAGAAAGAATAAGCCTGCGTGCCATTAGCTTTCTGTCCGCAAATTAGGGATGAAGTCCTAAAAGTCTGGTGTTAAGTTTGATGAAAAGAGAGAGCGTATGGAATTAAGTAAAGATGGCAAGACCCTATTAAAGGTAACTGATAATGATATCAAAAAAGATGGATCTTATAACATTCCTGAAGGGGTGACCTCTATTGGTGAAGAGGCATTTAGCGATTGCAGTGGTTTGCAGTCCATTACTATCCCTGAAGGGGTCACCTCTATTGGTAATTGGGCATTTTGGAGGTGCAGTGGTTTACAAGCTGTCACTATCCTTAAAGGGGTCACCTCTATTGGTAATTGGGCATTTAGTGGTTGCAGCAGCTTACAATCCATCACTATCCCTGAAGGGGTCACCTCTATTGGTGATTCGGCATTTAGGAGTTGCAGTGGTTTACAAGCTATCACTATCCCTAAAGGGGTCACCTCTATTGGTGAAGGGGCATTTAGTGGTTGCAGCAGCTTACAATCCATCACTATCCCTGAAGGGGTTGTCTCTATTGGTGATTGGGCATTTGATCGTTGCAGCAGCTTACAAGCCATTACTATCCCTGAAGGGGTCACTTCTATTGGTGCTTTTGCATTTAGCTATTGCAGTGATTTGCAGTCCATTACTATCCCTGAAGGAGTTGTCTCTATTGGTGATTGGGCATTTGGCTATTGCAGCAGTTTGCAATCCATTACCATCCCTGAAGGGGTCGTCTCTATTGGTGGAGGGGCATTTTACAACTGCTCGAGCTTACACAGCATCATGATTGCCGGCAAGGATGCTGCTTCTATAGAACGAATTATCAATTTATTACCAAATAATATAAGAGATAAAGTACTCTCAAAGGAGATGGTTGACTCCATTTTTCAAAAGCGTAAGGCTCAGCTTTCCAGAGTGGCACTGGCGCCGGAAGTAAATCCGCTGTATCGCTATTTTAATGCGAAGGCCCCGTATATTTCCAAGGTTGAGGTTGAAGTAGAAGTAAAAAATAAGGATGGAACAAAGGAAATTAAAATTATAGAAGAAGAATGTAGCAAGCTTCCCAATGACTTGTTTCGGTACATGAACCACTTTTTAGTGAGCGAGAGTCCTTATTACAAGAAAGCAAACACTCGCATGTCTCAAGTGCCCTTGCCCAAAAATCAAGAGGAGCTACAGGCCTATGAAAATGCCTTGGAAAGAATAGTCAATGAAAGCATTATAAAAGCGACAGCGTTTAGTCAATCACTCTTTTTACTGTTACCAAAAGAATTAAGAATATCTTTAGCGCAATTGAAAGCAGTTACCCTTAAAAAAGAAGACGGCAAGCCGGATGGCTATCTTAACGTCGCTGATGCGATAGATACTCTCCATCAAAAATTACTGCAAAGTTTTGAGAAGACCTTCCCCGCTGATCTCACCCAATTTAAAAAAGAGTGTAAGGAGATCATTAAGGAGGCTCATCTTGTTCTGATTGATGAAGGGTACCCACCTGTCGCAGTTACAGGCCAGCATTTCTCTTTCTTCAAAGCAGAAGTTGCTGAGAAGGTCAGTGCTCTGGAGATGACGGTACAGGGCCTCAAAAACTTCTAATGTAAAGAAAGCATGAAGCCTGCGTGCTATTTGCTTCTGTTCGCAAATTAGGGATGAAGTCCTAAAAGTCTGGTGTTAAGTTTGATGAAAAGAGAGAGCGTATGGAATTAAGTGATGATGGCAAGACCTTATTAAAGGTAACTAATAACGATATTAAAAAAGAGGGGTCTTATGATATTCCTGAAGGGGTGACCTCTATTGGTGATTGGGCATTTGAGAGTTGCAGCAGCTTACAAGCCATTACCATCCCTAAAGAGGTCGCCTCTATTGGTAATGGGGCATTTGAGGATTGCAGCAGCTTGCAAACTATTACCATTCCTGAAGGGGTTACTTCCATTGGTGAGGGGGCATTTTGTGGTTGCAGAAGTTTGCAGGCCATTGCTATCCCTGCAGGGATAACCTCTATTAATAATAGGGTATTTAGGGGTTGCATTGATTTGCAATCCATTACTATCCCTGAAGGGGTTGTCTCTATTGGTAATGGGGCATTTAGTGGTTGCAGTGGTTTACAGTCTATTACTATCCCTGAAGGAGTTGTCTCTATTGGTGATTGGACATTTGAAAATTGTAGCAGTCTGCAGTCCATTACCATCCCTGAAGGGGTCACTTCTATTGGTGCTTTTGCATTTAGCTATTGCAGTGATTTGCAGTCCATTACTATCCCTGAAGGAGTTGTCTCTATTGGTGATTGGACATTTGAGTATTGCAGCAGTTTGCAATCCATTACCATCCCTGAAGGGGTCGTCTCTATTGGTGAAGGGGCATTTTACAACTGCTCAAGCTTGCACAGCATCATGATTGCCGGCAAGGATACTGCTTCTATAGAACGAATTACCAATTTATTACCTAATGATGTAAGAGATAAAGTACTCTTAAAAGAAGTTGGGGAAGCTGCTTTTCAAATTCACAAGCATCAACTTTCCAGAGTGGCACTGGCGCCGGAAATAAATCCGCTGTATCGCTATTTTAATGCGAAGGCCCCGTATATTTCCAAGGTTGAGGTTGAAGTAGAAGTAAAAAATAAGGATGGAACAAAGGAAATTAAAATTATAGAAGAAGAATGTAGCAAGCTTCCCAATGACTTGTTTCGGTACATGAACCACTTTTTAGTGAGCGAGAGTCCTTATTACAAGAAAGCAAACACTCGCATGTCTCAAGTGCCCTTGCCCAAAAATCAAGAGGAGCTACAGGCCTATGAAAATGCCTTGGAAAGAATAGTCAATGAAAGCATTATAAAAGCGACAGCGTTTAGTCAATCACTCTTTTTACTGTTACCAAAAGAATTAAGAATATCTTTAGCGCAATTGAAAGCAGTTACCCTTAAAAAAGAAGACGGCAAGCCGGATGGCTATCTTAACGTCGCTGATGCGATAGATACTCTCCATCAAAAATTACTGCAAAGTTTTGAGAAGACCTTCCCCGCTGATCTCACCCAATTTAAAAAAGAGTGTAAGGAGATCATTAAGGAGGCTCACCTTGTTCTGGTTGATGAAGGGTACCCACCTGTCGCAGTTACAGGCCAGCATTTCTCTTTCTTCAAAGCAGAAGTTGCTGAGAAGGTCAGTGCTCTGGAGATGACGGTACAGGGCCTCAAAAACTTCTAATGTAAAGAGTTATTCCAGCTGCGAAGCGGGCGATTTATTTCTTGTCAAAGTCACTATAGTCAATGTCTCATCATTTTCTCAAGTTATTTTCCTCTATACAGAACAGGTTTTTGTGATGTGCAGAGCTATCAAGCGCGCCCTTGATATAACTAATCCCACATCCATCAGTTCAGGCTGATCAAAAATTATCAGTCAGTCCAAAACCAACTTGTGCAATATGAGGTCTTATTTTGGTGTTTGATGACTGTTCCGAAGAGTTCAAATACATTACTTTTTACACTCTGATGAATAATTTGGCTATACAAAGTCAAATAGCGTTTGCCTCTAATGTATTTGTATTATACGATGTGATTCTAAATTGTATAAATAGAGGTACTTATGGCATTTGTCTATATTGCTCTTCCTGATGGATGGGATTTTGAAGGGAAAAAAGAATTACCTGAAGGAAAGAAAGATGTGCTGGTTCAGCATCAAGGAAAACAGGTTATTGGTTTGCAAGATATTATTAAAGAATGCTTGCGGTGTAAAAAAAGAAATGTGCCTTCAATGACTATTGCATTAAAAAATTCTGACCTTGAATCCATTACGATTTATTTTAAAGTGCCACCACCCACCGAGAAAATCTATATTCAATATGAACCTCAAAATAATGCTAAATGTCCTGCTGAAAGAGTAAGCATTGCTAAGGGCACAGAATTTACGAAGTCAAAAAATATTCAAACTACATATGGGCAGCGCTGGTATAGCATGTTTTATTTTACCCCAGAAAAAATGGCAGCAATTAAAGCGGCTGATAAAGAACAACGTGATAATCGACGTCATGTTGGCGATAGTCCCTATGCTACTTAAAGGTAGCTTAATGCTATTAGCGCTGCCGGATTCTCTAACTAAGCCCGAAAGTGCCAATACAACAAATTTATTGATGAGAGAATGATAGCTTAGCGGTAATGAGTTGGATGAGGCATGTAGTGGGGCTGGGAATCAGGAGCATTGTGAGAGGGAATAATCCAATTAGGCTGCAGTTTGTGACGAATATCTTTTTCAGTGCCTGTGTCATCGACAGGAGTGGTATCCATGTAGTTATGTGTCTCAAAGGTCGTTGTTGCTTCGTCATTTCCTGTAGTAATATTATTTTGCGGGGGTCGATTGAAAGGATTTAATTCGTGGCCTTTTTGCAAATGAGGATAGTAAAGATAACTGGGGTGCTGTGGCATTGTACTGTTGGGTTGGAATGCAAAGCTTAACAGGGGAATTAATAATAAAATTCCTGGCATCCATTTCATGTTACACCCCCTAACTGCATTTCTTATTATAACTATAGTTAATTCTACCGATTTTGGCTTTGCGCGCACCCTTCTTCAGAGAAACATTTCCTATATCAAATAGCAGCCGAAATGATTGCGTGCTTCGGCCAGTTCCTCATTCAAATGCGAGATTAAATCGCGACTCAACTAAAGAAGAAATTACTTTTCTACGACACCATCCTGCTTTTTGAGTCACTATTGACTACCTACCGTCATTGCTGCTCCAAAATTAGCAGCGTCAAACGTTTCTTTAAGAGCGATTGAATTCGCAAATATTCCACCCTTAGATGCCTTACTCCCTTTAAAACTAGCCTCGGATAGGGCATTTAAAGCCTCTTTTTCAAGAAAGCGATTATAGCGCTCTCTAAGATTCTTAAATTTTTTAGCTGTTGCTAACTGTGAGGCTACCGTTTGTCCTCCTAAGATAGGAGTTTGTATTTTTTCAACAGTTTCTACGGGTGAAGTATAATTTAGCTTGGCATCACAGTAGCTTACGAGATTCGATGAATTTTTATTGCCGCCAAAACCATAAAACCAGCACCGTTTTATAAAGCGGATAATAGAGAAAAACCACGAACTTAGATAATTGTTTAATTGCGATTCTACCTGGGCTTCGAGGTTAATTTTTTGTAAAAGTTTTTCATGTGATTTGTCGGGTTGAGATGCCATTAACAAGTCACAGCAGCGCTGAACCAGAGAGTATTTTTTTTGTAAACCAAAATGTTTTATTAAGTTAATTTCCAGTTGAGGAGATTGGGGCACTGTTTTTAAGTGCTTATAGTTATAAAACCGGGCCATATGATGAAGAATAGTACCATCCAATAGTAATGGATTTTTGCTAAAAATTTCTTCTAAAGTAGAGAATAAACAAACACTTACGTTCCTATCGGGAAATTTTGCCATAACTTGTGAAACAGCGTGCAATTTAGCTGGCTCTTTTTGAAATTCCCTGGAAGAAAAATAATCTTTTACCAATTGACTCAGGGGCTCAGTTTCACCTGAATAATTAAGCAGAAAGGCACTAATAATTGGCAAGGTAGTCATAGAAGTACTCATTGACCAACTCTCTTCATTAAGTTGTTTCCAGTCTACCAAAGCTTGATTTTCTTTAAGCAGTTCAGTAATTTCTTCTGTTTTGGGGTGTTCGTCATCAAACCACCCCTTCATTTTTGAGATAATGTCTGTGACAGTTTTTTTGACTTGAGGTGGTATATATTCTCGTGCAGCAATCGCATGCAGATAAGAGCGCTCCATTACCTTTCCAGCAGTGGCGGGGTCAAATTTGCCTTGGCTATTATAGAAAAGCTGGGTTTGCCCGAAATTAGCGCAACGAAAGACTAGTTCACTCATTAATTTTTTACCAATAATATACTGCTTGTCTGGATTGTCTAACTGATGAAAATGTCGTCTTATAAAATCACTCATTTCTTTTAATTCAGCGCTGGACCATGACAGCTTTTCGCTATAGCGAAGCTCCTGTTTTTGAAATATTTGTTGGCGCTGCTTTGTCAGAATAAGAAGCAATAGACGGTATTGCGTACTTTGAGACCAATGTTTTTGCTCATTGACTGCCTTTACAAGTGGCATACAGTGATGTTTATAAAAGAAACCAGTAAGACTATCAGCCAACTGACCTTCTACTTCTTTGATGGCTGTGGTTTCTGATGCATGTAAAAAAACTTTCCACAGGATATTCGCGTAGTCTTCTGAGGAAACGAGTGTGGTTAATAACGCGTCATAGCTTATTTCTGTAACTAGTTTTTGTTCGAAACATCGTTCCTGCAATAATTGCAAAGATGCACCAAGTAATTGGGATTGATTTTCTTCCTGCGCAAATTGGGCAAATAGTTGAAAACCGTCTTTAAACCATGGCTTTTGATAATGGTTCTGCAGGTAGTCTGCAAAAATTTTTTTACTATTTCCTTGCTTGAAGAATGCAAAAATTGCTTGTTGATGTTCTAATTTAAATAATTCATGACGTCTGGTGTCATCCTGTAAAATTGCTTCAAATAATTGCTCGGCATTTTCAATAAGAGTTATGGTTTGCAATAACGAAAAAAGCATTTCTGAGGAAAGATTTTTTACAATAACTTGTAAATTCTCTTTGGGAACAGGTTTTTTGGCTTCTGCCATATGGGTATGAATTTGCAGTTCTAGCCAGGAATGTTTCTCTGGCTCACAATTTGAATAGAGCACTTCTAAAGTATTTTCTGTAAAAATATCTGTCATTAATAACTCAAGCGCTGCAGGTGATTGAGATAACTGAAGAGTAGGAACTTTAGCGACAAGCAAAGCGCTGGTATTTTTTTGGAAAAGATTTTCTCTTTTCAACTCCCCAGTCATTGTTAAAGTACCCATTTGACAACGATTCTCATCATATAATGCCATGCCAGGATAGACGCTTGAAAGCTTAAGAAGTGAACAGGGTATATCATCAATAAAAGTCATTGCCTGATTGGCTTCATTAACAAAACCAATTTTTTCTCCTTCGGCATTATAGATGGTGACGTTTGATTTTCTAGTTAATTCGAGTTGTTCGAAATTTTTATAAGGCAAATAGTGTGTTAGCCACTTTGATAAGGTATTCTGAGCAATGTCGATGTCTCCTTTATTACGCAGAGCGCGACTCACTACAAAATCAGCAACTTTAAATAAAAAATCTGACCTTAAACTTATTAAGCTGCTATTGTAGTGTGTATAAAGCACGCTTAATGCAGCATCAGCGAGTTCAGGCTCATTTTTCTTTAAATCAGTACAATTATCTTCTAATTGATTAAGCAAGGCTCTAATGCTGTCATCTGCGCGGAAGCTTAAAAGCCGCTCACGTTTCTTTAAGAGATGCTCCAGACGTTTAGGATCGGACAATAGCGATTTTTCAACCCGACTTAACATTTCCTGATGATGTTCATAAAAAGCTAGTTTAGTTTTCAACCATTGATTTAAATGTTCAAATTCATCTTGCTTCAGCGTTAATGAAATAAAGCGGTAACGTTCAATCAGTGTCTGAATAACCGTAGGAGTACTGGCAGCTATAAATCGAGGTGATGTCAATAAACGCTGTATCCACACACCATCCGCAGTTAATAAATTTAAATCGGTGCTGTTGCCACCAAGAATGTCAATAGCAATTTCTCTTAACTGCTGATCGGCTAATAGTGTTAAATCTTGCTGTCCCAACTGCATTTTAATCGTATTTAAAACGTGTGGGTTTGAGGAGGATTGCAATTGGCATAATTTGGTTAAAAGTGTTCTACAAGCGATGTCATAGGAACTGTCATCACTATTTAAACCTGCCAGACAATGCGCTACTAATTGCTCAGTAGTTTCAGGAGTTATTTGGGAGAGGGCCTCATTAGTATGTTTTGCTCCCATAGTATTCAATAAATGACTTAAACTAATCACAAATGCCCGGCTTTCAGCGGTTGGTTTTTTTTGTAAAACGGCACTGTAAGAAGCCACCAGAATAGTGATAGCGGCAGGACTTGGAGTGCTTACATGCTCATCGATTATTTGGTTAAGCTTTTCAAGCTTAGCACACGTGCTTCCTTCATTACTCAATAAACCTGCTTTAAGTAGTTTAAAAGAGATGACTTTTGTAGAATAAGCTTCCAACACTTCTAGTCGCTGTTGTAGCCAGACTGAGGATTCTTTCGGCAGCGATAGATTATTTTGCATAGCTAGTATCTTTAATGGCATCTGTTGCTGCTTGCCTGTCAAAACATAGGCTGCAATGCTTTTTAGATCCATTAATTGTGCCTGTGCACAAAGTTGTATAAATTGTGCAAGTCTCTCTTCATCGGCTTCATAAAATGTGGTTAGCAAGTCAGTAGGATTAAAGTCCGATAAACTTAAAACCCGCAAATCGATCATTAAGGGGGAAATTTTGTCCCGTAAGCTTAGATATTCATTAATTTGATTATCCACTAAAACCCAATCTTCTCGTACTGTAGTTCTTAGGAGATCAGACATATTGTTGAATAAAAATTCTTGCTCACTGCTTGCGCCACAAGTTAAAACCCAGTGGAACAAAAAGCCCAGTAATTGGTCACGCCCAGGGTTTGCTAGTACGCCAGAAACAATACTTTGATTATATTGTTCCAGAATTTGCTGAGTTTGTGATGCTTGGCGACATGTGGTATCAAAAAGTTCTTTTGAAGGTATTTTTGTGTTTAATAATTGTCCAAATGTGATTGTAGAGTCATCAAACAGTATTGTTTCGGCATATTCGTTACTGTCTTTTTCAATCTGTGCACAAATGAGCTGGGTTTGCTGGCAAAGAGAATGAATTTCATTAGGGGAAAATAGACGTTCAAATTCTTTAATCGCATTGCCATATTTGGCTTTTAGTGAAGGAGTATTTTTAATGGATTTGCATGCCAGGGTGGTTTGCGAGAAATTCAGCTCCAGTGTTTTTAAGAGCGGAATAAGTTTATCGTTTAATAATAAGGGACTTGAACCAAGATGAAATAAAAACAAGTGAGAGGCTATTTTATCAAATTCTGCTATTAAATTTAGCAAGGTAACTTTAAGAGAGAGGGGCGGCTCATTGTCGAAAAAAGATAATAATTGCTGTGCTTGCTCACGAAATTGATCGAAATGATTAATCAATACGGCAAGATTAAATCGCTGCTTTTTATTTTCCAGATCACAAAGGGTGGTTAAAAATTCTAGCCTTTGTTGCGAATCACTTGCAGGAGCGGAGTTTAAGAGTCCAGTAACCAGCAATCGAGATTGGAAAATTTTTTGCAATCTCGTAATGAGTTGCTTGGCATCAGCCGGCTTACATGTGGCAAGAAAGGCAGCAAACGCGGGTTGATTTGCTGTAATACTGGTTATTTTATAATCCAGAGCAAACGCCATAAACAGATCGTACAGTAAGCCATTAGGAATTAATGGATCACTCTCCCTATATTTGGTAAAAATAGCTTGTACTCGTTGATTTAATGAAAGTTCTTCCTTGCTTAATACGGCCTTAATATATTGTTTAACTTTAGGATGGTGCGCCACATTTAGCGTACATTGAAGTTGTGCATCTGCTAGTAAATTGCCCTTATCAAGCAGTTGCAGTTCTTTTTCAAGTTGAGAAAACAGTTGAGTAATTTTCTCCTGATTGACGGGTGTGGTGCTTAACAATTTTTCAATAGTTAATACAATTAAGGAGGGATTAAGGCGCTGTTCACATAAGGATAAAAGTGTTTGTCCTGACAAATTAGCCGCCAATTCCTTAAGAATCTCAGGTGGCAGGTGTGTTAAAGGTGATTTTTGAAAATGTACTGTAGCAATTGTTTCCAATGCATTGATATTATTGCCTGCCAAATCTTCGAGTAACTTATAATGGGCCTGATGTTCTGCAGTGGTTAATTGTGAAAAAATTGCAGGTTGAAGCAGTCCTCGAGAGAGTAACAAATGCAACGTTTTTCTGGTGTTTTCATTTAACTCAAGTGAATATAAAAGCGCAAAAAAATGAGGTGAATTTAATGAGAACAATACTACTATTAATTGAAGTTGTAAGGCATTACGTTGAAGATAACGATCTTCCTCCTGCTGCAATCTTGTTAAATTTTCTAATACAAATTTTTTGATAGCCTGCAAGATTACTTCCTCACTGGTATTATTCGATAACAATTTTGCAATACCCTGCAGTAATAAAATGTAGCAATCATTTCTTTGAAGGGAATATTGTTTCAGCACAGAAGAAAGGGAGGAGGTACTTGAGGTTTGTTGCAATGTTCGTTGTAATTCTTCATAACTATAAACTGGAGGATTTATTGCAAGAAAAGTCTTTATAAGGGTTTTCAGAATACTTTCATTCGAACTTGCTGCCTCAATAAACGTTTGTAAAACGGCCGCATGATTATTTGCTATAGTTTCATCAATCGCTGTTCGACCATGAGTATCCGGCTTGAGCAAAGCGCCTTTGGCAAGTAAGAGAGAGACTAAACTAACATGACCTCTACTGGCTGCATGCGACAACAGTGTTTTTTGTTCGCCCCAGCGACAATGAATTAAATCAGGATGTTGTGTAAGCAACTCATGAATCCAGCTCAAGTCATGACAGGTTAAAGATGAAGGGTTCTCCTGATAGATAAATTTATAAATGGGTGTGGCAATTAAAAGATTGCTTACGTCTTCTTGATTTGCTTCCTGAGCAACCTGCAGCATTCCCTTGGACGTAGAATACACGCAATGATTAACAGGTGCATCAGGTTGTTGTACAAAAAATGCCACTACTTCGGTATTATTGCTTTTGGCGGCCAGATGCATGATGGAATTAAATTGTGAAACAGAAACCTCACTTAATAGCGGTTTTAAAAGGGGTTCGCGATAAATTTTTTGTGCTATTTTTAGAGCTACTGTTTTGTTATCAGTACGTTGAAAGGCGAGTTCCAAGGGTGTCTTGTTTGACCCATTGGTTCTACGGGAGGTTAATAATTTCTCAATATCGGTAGTTGGAAATTGCTGTAACAAAAAAGATAAAAGTTCTGATACCACATTGTCAGGTTGATATTCAAAAATACCGTGCAATAAATTTGCACTGCTACCGGTAAAATAACTACCGCCAAAGACTAATCGGTATAACCAATTGCCATCATATTTATAGAGTAACTGTAAAACTGCAAGTGTTATTGGTTCCGGTGGATTCTCAGCAAAAAAATCAATTAGCGCCTCATAGGTAGGTGGAAAAGGACTTGTTTTAAAGAATTCAAACAGGATTTTTTTATTCAAGTGATTTAGTGCTTCGATCAAAACAGCAGAAGTATGTGTATCTTTAAAATTAAGAATTCTACGTAGAGTAGAAAAATCATTGGAATAAGTTTCAGTAAACAGGCACTTTATGATGTGTTTTTCGTTAAGAGAGGTAATTTTTTGTGCGAGGAGTAGTCGGCAGTGTTCTGGGGCATGATGCATAATAGTTTCCATGACCCACTCGTTGGCTTTTGGGTCACTATGATGCTGATAAACCTGGGATAACAAACCAGCGATTTCTTCATGTGAAGATTGTAGTAAAATTTGGGTGATTTCCTGACACACCACTGATGGGGCAAAAACAAAAATGGTGTTTAAAAGCAAACGATAGCTTAGCCCATTCGTTGATAAATAACTCGCCCGGTCAAAATTTGGCGTAGGGCGGTCATAAGGATGCTGTTTGGTAAACAACTGCGTTTGCTCGTTTGCCTCTTCCGATAAATGAGAAAGAAGTGTACTTCTTAAGCGTGGGTTTTTTAGTTGCTCTATTGCCTTTTTAGTTTCACTGACAATGCTCATAAAAATAATCCTTATTATTAGGCAGCCTTTCAATCCTTTAGGCAAAGATCATTTTATCTAAACCATGGGTACAGACAAGATAAAACTAAAAAGATTACAGGCGCATACGTTAAATGCCTATTATACCTAATGCTATGGTCTTTTCAGCGGGGAAAAAGGATGGTCTGATTCCTCAGGGTGAAATTCAGGTTTATTTTGCCATAGAGCGTTATAACTGTTCTGTAATGGATTAGGAGATGGAGAAGGTGGGAGTGATTGCTCGATTTCCAGAGAGTTTGTGAGCAGCTGATAACTGTCTGACTCAGACCTGAATTCTCTACCGAGTGTATAATCCAGCCAACAGTAGAGCGATAATGAACCCAGACTTATTCCTAATGTGGTAGAGATTATAAAGGTAAAAAGGGCTGCGGGAGGGAAGAAAAGCGAAATAGTGGCGCCTATTGCAGGAACCAGCGTCATTACTGTACTTAGGACGGTATACTGCATATAAGCTGTTTCAGCATGTGAGGTATTTTGGGTAATATTGTGTTTATGGTATTCGGCGATGCACCAAACCAAATTGCTGGCAAAGAACAGCCAGCTTGCCGGTACCAGCATAGCGGGCATAAAAATACCTGCAACACAACAAATAATGGCTATTGCACCAAGTATGGCAGCAATTCGGTGTTGATTTTTGACCTCAACAAATCCATACCAGTGCGTTTTTTGCCGTGGATAATCAGGATAGAGTTGGCAGGCTGCCAACCATAATGCATAGCCTATTGAGTAAAAAAACAAAGCACCCAGGTTCGACAATGCAGCTAAAAATACAAAAGGTGAGTGTTGTAGTTGAGAAACTACAAAACCTAAGAAGAAAAAAACACCACTTGCAGTATCAAGTCTTTCCGCAATCCTCACCAGAGCACCTTTTTTGCTTAATGCCTGGTATATTAATGAATTGAACGGAAAAACTAAAGTCTAAGCGGTTGTTTTTAGAACATTGACTTACATGCATGTTCGCAAATGGTTATGTTCAAGAATCGGAGGCAGGTGTGTAAAACTAGGGTGGTTGATTTGCTGCGATCGGAAGACTTATCCTGACTAAAAGCCCTCCATCCTTGCGATTCATCGCATGAATACTCCCTTGATGCAATTTTATAGCTTGTTGTGCTATTGATAAGCCTAGTCCATAACCGCCCGTTTTCTTTTCTCTTGAAGTATCTACACGATAAAAAGGATTAAAGATTCGCTGCAATTGTTCTTCAGGAACGCCAGGGCCATTGTCAGCTATATCAATATAAACCTGCGAATGGTTTTCATCATAATGCAAAGCCACATCTACCTTGGGATTGGGTGCTGAATAGCGTAATGCATTGCGAATAATGTTTTCAATGGCGCGGTGAATTAGTCGTCCATCCAAGAATAATTGGCAATCTTGAGTTTCTTGTAAAAAAACGCCAGGTTGATTGGCTCCCAACTCGAAATTAGCGTCGGCAATAATTTGTTTGAGCAACACGGGTACATCAATAATAGTTCGGTTAAGAGGAGTAGAAGATTTCTCAAGTCTTGCAAATTCCAAAATTTCACCAATTAAGGTATTCAGGCGTGAGCATTCCACTTCCATGCGGGCAAATTCAACATCAGCCAAATTAGTTGCTTTTTTTCTGCCTAATTCAATGGCAATTTGTAAGCGGGCAAGAGGGGAACGTAATTCATGAGAGATATCTTGTAGCAAGCGTTCTTTTGAATTCATAATTGCTTCGAGTTGTTCTGCCATCCTGTCGAATTCACCGCTTAACTCAGCGATTTCATCACGATGATGCCCCTTGATGCGACCCACACGTGTGCTTAATCGACCTGTGGCAATGGATTTGGCGGCCATTCTTAAAGAGCGTAAAGGTTGTGTTAAGTAGATAGACAACAAATAACAAATAAGTCCGCTTATAAAAATAGCGATCATTAAGCGAATCGTGAGTCCTGCCCAGGGGATTTCCACAAAATGCGCCAAAGGTTTCTCACTGACCGCGACAAGACGATAAGCTCTGCCTGAAGTAGATAGTATTTCATGGCTGACGATGATGTCACCAAATTTTAGTAAACCATCATCAAGTTCTTCATCAACTAAATTATTAGAGATATGCTTAACAACTTCCGGAGGAATTTGATTCCCAATAATTTCACCTGTACTACTGAGTAAATAAAGCGTCATTTTTCTGGACATGCCAATTTGATTAAGCCATTTTTTTAAAGCACTATGTTGTCCTGATTCAAACGTGGCGACTGCTGCATTGGCATAACTATCCATAAAAACGCGTTCACGCGCAGGAATTGAGGATTTTTGGGCTATTTCACTCGTCACCCAGGCTGTGGTGATGATAATAAGGATAGTGGCTAACCAAAACGATAGAAAAATTTTCCAATACAAACTACGCATTAAACATATATCCGAAACCACGTACGGTTTTAACCAGAGGTTCTCCTTCAGGATTATCGCCCAATTTATTGCGTAGATTACTAATGTGAACATCAATACTGCGATCATAAGCAGTATATTTTCTACCTAAGGCATATTCTGTTAACTCTTCTTTAGAAAAAGCCTGACCTGGTGATTTAATGAGCATTTCAAGAATATTAAATTCTGCATTGGTTAACTCCATAGGCTGACCATGGTGCGTTGCCAGACGTTTAGAGCAATCCACTACAATGTCATGATGTTCTATAATTGGGCGTTGAGTGGGTATTTTTTGAGTGCGTCTTAAAATAGCGCGTAATCTGGCCACTAATTCACGTGGATTGCAAGGTTTGGGTAAATAATCATCAGCCCCAATTTCCAAACCTACAATACGGTCAATATCATCCCCACGGGCAGTTAACATTAATACCGGTGTTTCCAGGTGTTCACGAATAGCTTTTAGTACTTCAAAGCCATTTAATTTGGGAAGCATGACATCTAAAATGATGGCATCAAATACTTGGTTAAGTGCTTTTTTAACGGCACTTTCACCATCATGAACACAGACGACATTAAAGCCTTCTGGTTCCAGATATTGCACCAGAAGGTCCGTAAGTTCAGTATCGTCATCTACAATCAAGATGCTATTATTCATTTCTCAATTGCCCTCGATTTTATCAGTTGGTTGAATGATCTCTATCATTAAAGAAAGACGCATTAAGTAGCTATCAGTTTATCTTTTGCAGGCCGCTTATCAAGACAACCTAATAATTTAATGCGTCGAGCATCAGCATTGATAACCTTGAATTCAAACTGATCAATTGTAATTGTTTCTCCACGCTGTGGTAAATGTCCAAAATTTGTCATCACAATTCCACCGATGGTGTCATAGCTTTCATCACTAAAATTAGCATGCAGTTGCTCATTGAATTCTTCTATTGGTGTATGGGCTTTAACGATGTAATAAAAATCCCCATGTGCTTTTATGTAAGCTTCCTCATCAATATCAAATTCATCTTCGATATCACCAATTATTTGCTCAATAATATCCTCTATGGTTACAAAACCACTCACTGCGCCATATTCATCAACAACAATTGCCATATGATTTCGATTATTACGAAACTCACTTAATAATAAATCAAGGCGTTTACTTTCAGGTACAAAGGTGGCTTGACGAATAATATCGTGCAAGTCAAATTCCTTTTTTTTCTCAAGTTGAAAACCTAATAAATCTTTAGCATGCAAAATGCCAATTATTTCATCTTTATGATCGCCTGTAACCGGAAAGCGAGAGTGTCCCGAACTACTAACAATATCAATTATTTTTTCCAGTTCAAGGTCCTGGGCAATAGAAGTCATTTGCTTTTTGGGAAGCATAATGTCACGAACGCGCATCTGGGAAAATTGAATAACACCTTCCATCATATTGAGGGTTTCAGAGTCTATCAATGCGCGAATATGAGCATCACGCAATAAGTTAATTAATTCCTCTTTATTTTGCGGTTCAACTTGTAAAAACTGCCTTATCCTCATTAATAAAGAACCGTTATCATCCTCTCTGCTCAAAGTATTTATCCTCTGTAGTATGATAGGGATTAAAAAAACCTAGTTTTGCCAGGAATTTTATTTCTTGTTCCTGCATAACTTTCGCATCGCTCTCTTCAATATGATCATAGCCTAACAAATGCAAGACTCCATGGATGACGATGTGTGCCCAATGTGCTACTAGCGGTTTACCAAGTTTAATACTTTCAGTCTGTAAAACGGCAGGACAAATGATTACATCTCCTAGTAAGGGATATTCAAGTGCAATATTATCAGGAATAGCACTGGGAAAAGCGAGCACATTCGTTGCCTTATCCTGTTTTCTGTAGACTCTATTGAGTTCCCTGATTTCTTCTTTGTCCACTACACGTAATGTTAACTCAGCGGAGTCCATCGATTCAATCAAGGGCAATTGTGCCCAGGTAACAAGCGAATTTTCATCGACTGGGAGTTTATCATTGCTGACGAGTTGTAAGTCTATATGGTAGCTCATTCTTTATTATCCTTGTTTACACGTTCATAAGAATCAATAATACGTGAAACCAAAGGATGGCGTACTACTTCTCGGCTTGTAAAGTAATGAATGCTAATCTCGGAAATATCACGCAGAACTTTAACGGCATGACTTAATCCTGATTCTGTTCCTTTAGGCAAATCCATCTGAGTAATATCTCCAGTAATCACTGTTTTTGAACCAAATCCCATACGTGTAAGAAACATTTTCATTTGAGATACGGTGGTATTTTGTGCTTCGTCAAGAATGATAAACGCTTCGTTCAATGTTCGACCGCGCATGAATGCCAAAGGTAGCACTTCAATTACATCCGTTTGAATGAGTTTTTGTGCTTCTTTGAAGCCAATCATTTCATACAGAGCATCATAAATAGGCCGTAAATAAGGAAGAACTTTTTCAACCAAATCTCCGGGTAAAAATCCTAATTTTTCACCTGCTTCAACGGCAGGCCTTACAAATACCAGCCGTTGGACCTCCCCTTTTTCAAACGCTTCTATTGCCTTCGATACAGCCAGATAAGTTTTTCCTGTACCTGCAGGACCAACAGCAAAAGTAATATCGTACTTGCTAATGCTGTTCAAATAATCCGCTTGCTTGGCATTACGAGGCAAAATGGTTTTGCGGCTTAATTTAATAGATTGAGACATCACAGTTTTTGGATCCTTATTTTTAAGAAATGAATTAACAGTTTCTGCCTGAATGGGTTTGTCAGCTAATTGATGTAGTTGTTTTATCACTTGTTTTGCTTTTAGTAATCCTGGATGAGAATAACCAAATAATCTCACTTCATCATGGCCAACCTTGATGTTAATGTCAAAAAATAGCTCAATCAATTTAATATTTTCGTGAAAAACTCCACACAGATTTGCCAGTTGCTGTGAATTTAGATGAGGGTAATTCAGCGTTTCGTTTTGTAGTTTACTGCTCAATGTCAATTAAAAATAAGTTAGTAAGTTCTATGTAAAGAATAGTTCATAATTCTGTGACTACGCAAGATTTGTTATAGTGTAAAGGCTCTTGCTCTGGGTGAACTTTCAAGGTTATTTGAAGTGGTGGCAAAGGAAGCTAATACCTCTTTAATATTTAAAAAGGTAGGCGGTTTTTTTAGCGTAGGCAGAATCCCTTTTTCATATAAATCAAACACTTTCTGAAAGCGGTTTAGCATTTCAGTATCATCTGTCCAGGCAATGATCGGGATATTTCTATTAATCCGCAAAAGCTCTTTAGCAATATCGGGTCCATTTTTGGGTGCTTTATCAGCTGACAAAAAGAACGTTGGTGCCAAATTGCCATCCAAAATCACAAGATCATAAGAAGATGTCTCCTCTTTAAAATAAGCCAGTGCATCGTCGGCTGCACTAAATGCTTTGACTGAATAAGATAATTTAGTGAGCATCATCTGCATGGTCTTCTGAAGTGATGGATTATCCTCTACTAAAACAATTTTCATAAATTTTGCGCACTAAAAGTAAATATAGTGCCTACGATAAGTTTAACTAAATAAAAAATCAACCAATAATTTTCCCTGGCTCTTTTTGGTATTGTTAAGTTAAATGCTTGCCTGGTTCAGGGCAATATCATACTATTTAAATTAATTTTCTGGTTAATTTTTAATACAATTCTATAAAGTAATCGAGTATACTATACACAAAGCGTTATTGTGTTTAATTGCTGTTCTTAACTGTTCCTGCCTATGATTGATCTACATTGTCACAGTAATTTTTCTGATGGTTTATTAAGTCCTGCTGAACTATTAGATAAAGCCATTCAGTCTAATATTAAAATTCTTGCCTTAACCGACCACGATACGACAGCAGGTCTTAAAACACTTCACGATAGAGCCAAAGCACTCCCTATTCAAATTATTAGTGGAATTGAATTGAGTGTGAGCTGGAAAAAATATGATATTCATGTTCTTGGTTTGAATATCAATATTGACAATCAGGTGCTTCAGTCATTAATAGAGCGCCAAAGCCAAAACAGGATCAATCGTGCCTTGCAAATTGGGGAGCGAATGCAAGCTTGTGGGATAAGTGATGCTTATGCGAAAGCGTGTGAAATTGCTGGACATCATCAAATTGGAAGGCCACATTTTGCGCAATTAGTTGTTAAGGAGGGCTTGGCGACCGATTTGCAAGCTGCGTTTAAGCGATTTTTAGGCAGGGGGAAACCCGCTTATGTACGCACATCCTGGTTGATGCTTAAAGAGGCAGTTGAGGGAATTAGACAAGCAGGTGGGCATGCCGTTTTAGCGCATCCTTTAAAATATTCATTAACACGTACGCGATTGCAGGAATTAATTAGCGCTTTTAAAGACGCCGGTGGAAATGCACTTGAGGTTGTTTCCGGTGATATTAACCCCGCACAAATTCAAGAGATGGCCGGCCTATGTCAACGTTATCAACTTTTAGCCTCAACCGGTTCTGATTATCATGGTGCTCCACTGTCGCGTATTTCTCTTGGAAGACAGCAGCAACTCCCGGTAAACTGTAGGCCAATATGGCATCAATGGAACATTAACAGGGGACTTTTATGAGTCAGTTCTTCGCAATTCATCCAGACAATCCTCAGGCAAGACTGTTAAGAAAAGCCGCTACTATTATTCAAGAAGGTGGATTGATAGTTTATCCTACGGATTCAGGCTATGCGTTGGGGTGTAAATTAGGTAATAAACCGGCTCTTGAACGAATCAGGCGCTTACGTCAATTGGATAAAAATCATAATATGACGTTGGTTTGCCGTGATTTATCGCAACTAGGTACCTATGCTCGCGTTACAAATTCAATTTTTCGTTTGTTAAAGGCATTTACACCCGGTTCCTATACTTTTATCTTAACTGCTACTCATGAAGTTCCACGATTGATGCTCCATCCACGGCGAAAGACGCTTGGCTTAAGGGTTCCTGACAATAGCATTACCTTAGCCTTACTGGATTGTCTGGACGAACCTTTAATGAGTACGACATTAATTTTACCAGGGGCAACAGCGCCTTTGAGTGAACCTGAGGCAATTAAAGATTTATTAGGTAATCAAATTGATTTAATTATTGATGGTGGAAACTGCAGTCATGAACCGACGACTGTCGTTGATTTAACAGGTGATTATCCTGTGATTCTCCGTGAAGGTAAGGGAGATCCCGACCCTTTTAAATAGAATACTATCAAAGCATGTAATAGACTATGTCCTGCGGCATGCAAGGTTTTAAATTATAATCCATGGGTTTTCCTGGAATATGAAAAAGTACAAGTAAAGTTTTAACAACGGGTAAGGATTTTGATGTCAGCGATATTTAGTGCAAGTAAACGTGTCGTATCAGGAATGCGGGCCAGTGGTCGCTTGCATTTAGGCCACTACCATGGTGTGCTTAAAAACTGGCTTAAATTACAGCATCAGTATGATTGCTACTTTTTTGTGGCCGATTGGCATGGCTTAACCACTCGCTATGATGAGCCAGGTTTCATCGAAAAAATTTTGTGGGATATGGTGATTGATTGGCTTGCTTGCGGGATTAATCCTAGTTTGTCTAAGGTATTCATTCAGTCCTGGGTGCCTGAGCATGCAGAATTACATCTTTTGCTGTCCATGATAACTCCTTTAGGTTGGTTAGAACGTGTACCCACTTATAAAGATCAACAGGATAAGTTACACGATAAAGATTTATCCACTTATGGATTTTTAGGATATCCACTCTTGCAAAGTGCTGATGTTTTACTTTACAAAGCAGATTATGTTCCGGTGGGGGAAGATCAAGTTCCGCACATTGAATTAACGCGTGAAATAGCGCGCCGATTTAATTTTATTTATGGGCGTGAGCCTAATTTTGAATTATTGGCGCATGAAGCGATTAAAAAAATGGGTAAGAAAAATGGCAAATTGTACAGTGAGTTACGTCGTCAGTTCCAACAGGATGGCTGTCATGAATCATTAAATACAGCCAAGGCTTTACTGGCTAATCAGCACAATCTTTCCATCGGAGATAAAGAACGATTATTAGGGTTTCTTGATGGTTCCGGAAAAATAATACTCCCTGAACCTCAACCTTTGTTAACAGAAACATCTAAAATGCCAGGTATTGATGGACAAAAGATGTCGAAATCTTACAATAATACCATCAGCCTTAGAGAAGAGCCTGAGCAAATAGAAAAGAAGATTTTGACAATGCCCACCGATCCTGCAAGAGTAAAACGAACTGATCCAGGTGAGCCGGAAAAATGTCCTGTATGGCAATTGCATAAAATTTATTCCTCTGAATCGGTTAAAGAGTGGGTGCAGACAGGTTGTCGTAGTGCAGGTATTGGTTGTATTGATTGTAAACGTCCTGTTGTTGATGCAATTCAACAGGAATTAAAGCCAATACAGGCTGCTATTAAAGAGTATGAAGCAGATCTTGGCTCAGTAAAACGTATCGTGGCGGAAGGAAGTGAAGCGGCGCGAGAAGAAGCAAATAAAACATTAGGCGATGTTCGCGAAGTCATGGGCCTGGACTACTAATGAATGTTGAGGTCTCCGACTCTTCGGCATCCGTAATAGCAATTGTTGCCGGGCAACCATTAGCTGAGATGCCTGGTGATTTGTTTATTCCTCCCGATGCACTTGAGGTCTTACTTGACTCTTTCTCAGGTCCGCTTGATTTGCTGCTTTATCTGATTCGTCGTCAGAATATTGATATTCTGGATATCCCCATTGCGCTTATTACCAGACAGTACATGCAATATATTCAGCTTATGGAACAACATCGTCTGGAGTTGGCTGCTGAATATTTGGTAATGGCTGCAATGCTTGCTGAGATAAAATCTCGCCTGTTATTACCACCTGCACCGCAATCCAAAGAAGACATGGAAGAAGATCCACGTGCAGTGTTAGTAAGAAAATTACAAGCTTATGAACAAATGAAGCATGCCGCAGTCTCATTAGATTCTTTGCCTCGTTGTGAACGAGATGTATTCTGGTTCTCTATTACTGCAGCAAAAATAGAACGAACAGTACTTTATCCTGATGTTGATTTGATGGTGTTAACAACAGCAATGCGTGATTTGATAAAGCGTCAGAGTCATTTAACCAATCATCAAATTACTCGTGAACCCTTATCAGTTAGAGAACGTATGGCGACTGTGCTGGAGCGTTTGAACCAAGAAAAAACAATTGTTTTTGATCAGTTGTTTAAACGTGAAGAAGGGCGTATGGGATTGGCTGTTACTCTGCTGGCAATTTTGGAGTTAGCCAGACAGTCTCTATTACTGATTACTCAGGCCGGTGCTTTTACAGCAATTCATTTACAGGTTGCAAACCATGAATAACAATGAGCTCAAACGAATTGTGGAAGCTTTACTCATGCATGCCAATGACCCCTTAAGTGTTGAGAAACTGCAAGCCGTTTTTGAGGAATGGGAAAGGCCAAGTACTGAGCAACTAAAAATAGTACTTTCAGAGTTGGCAAATGAGTATGAAAATAGTGCTATCGAATTAAAACTGTTGGCAAGTGGCTATTGTCTTCAAACAAAGGCTAAATACTGTACGTGGGTTAGTCGTTTATATACCGAAAAACCGGCTAAATATTCTCGTGCTTTATTAGAAACCTTGGCAATCATTGCTTACAGACAGCCTGTTACTCGTGCTGATATTGAGGATATTCGAGGGGTCGCTGTTAGCAGCTCAATTTTGAAAACGCTACTTGAAAGAGAATGGATTCGAGTTGCTGGATATCGTGATGTTCCGGGTAAGCCAGCAGTTTATGTGACTACTAAAACGTTTTTAGATTATTTTAATTTGCAAAGCCTTAATGAATTGCCGCCATTGCGAGAAATTAGTGATTCTTTAATAGTGCCGAAGGAAAGGGCGCCTGCTGAGCAACATACAGAAGAGTGCATAGAAGAATGAAAGAACGCTTACAAAAACTATTAAGTCAAGCAGGATTCGGTTCCCGCCGGGAAATGGAACGTTGGATAGAGCAAGGATTTGTGCAAGTTAACGGATTTGTCGCTAAATTGGGTGACGTAGCAGGCCCTGATGATAAAATTAGCGTCAAAGGACGATTAATACAAAATCCATTAAAATTACCCGGGAAAACCCGAATTTTAATGTATCACAAACCAATCGGCGAAATCTCCAGCAGACAGGATCCAAAACATAGCAAAACGGTATTTGATAATTTACCCTATATCAAACATGGACGATGGATTCAGGTTGGCCGACTTGATATCAACACTTCAGGCTTATTAATTTTCACCAATAATGGCGAACTGGCGAATCGTTTAATGCATCCAAGATTTGGCTTGGAGAGGGAGTATGCAGTGCGAGTTCATGGACAAGTTTCCCCGGAAGCCATTAATGCGATGTTAAAAGGTGTTGAATTAGATGATGGCCTCGCTCAATTTAAAAAAATTGAATTTCGAGGTGGGGAGGGTGCTAATTCCTGGTATCATGTTACCCTAACAGAGGGAAGAAATAGAGAAGTAAGACGTTTATGGCAATCTCAGGGAGTCGAAGTGAGTCGTTTAATTCGTATTCGCTATGGTAATCTTACCATGCCTCGTTCTTTGGCAAGAGGTCAGTATATGGAATTATCTTCTAAAGAAGTTGAACAATTTCTGAATTCGCCAGGTGTTTCAAATCAAGCAGGGAAACAAGCAAAATTTGACCGTTGAACCCAATTTCCCAAACTAAAAAGTTGTTCTCGATTTATTAAGTTAGTGTATTCTGAAAGCAGCGCTTGCACAGTGCCGCTGTCTTTCAGCTAAGGAATAGATTAATGATAGGAATTATTGCACTAATATTTCTAATGTCTCTTTTGTCACCCTTTATAATTCGTATGTTTTCATTTCGTGGTGCTTGGGTATTGCCCTTGCCGCCCTTGGCGGGATTTCTCTATTTTCTTTATTGTACCTATTGGACAACAGAACTTCCTGTGACCTTAAGCATCCCCTGGTTTGATGCGTTTGGTGTTGCACTGACCTTTTATTTAGATGGATTAAGTCTGCTGTTTGCCTATCTTATTACTGGTATTGGCTCAATAGTTGTATTTTACAGTGTAACCTATCTTAGAAATCACCCGCTCTTTAATCGCTTTTATGCTTATTTATTTCTTTTTATGGGCTCCATGCTTGGGTTGGTTTTAGCCAGTAATTTAATAACTCTTTTTATTTTTTGGGAATTAACCTCTGTAAGCTCATACCTGTTAATCGGCTTTGATAACAAGCGTCAGGCAGCTCGAGAAGCAGCTTTGAACGCCTTATTAGTGACAAGTGCTGGAGGATTGGCATTGCTGACAGGGTTTTTATTAATAGGTTCAGTTACTCATACTTTTGAGTTAACTGAGCTATTACAGCACCCTGCGATTCTACGTCAAAATTCATTGTATGGATGGATTCTTGTTTTAATTCTAATTGGTGCATTCACCAAGTCTGCACAATTCCCTTTTCACTTCTGGTTGCCTGGGGCGATGAAAGCGCCAACACCGGTTAGCGCCTATCTCCATTCCGCTACCATGGTTCAGGCAGGAGTATATTTATTGGCACGCTTTTATACATTATTAAGCGGTACCCCACTCTGGTTTGGGTTTCTCACTGCATTTGGTGGTATTACAATGATAGGTGGACTACTTTTGGCATTGCGTGAGAAGGATATAAAATTAGTACTTGCTTATACTACTGTCTCTGCTTTAGGTTCGCTAATTTATATGCTGGCCTCTGATCAAGAGGAGGTCATTATAGCCTGCGTTGCTTTTATTTTCGCTCATGCATTATACAAGGCTTCCTTATTTTTGGCGGCTGGAAATATTCAGTATCAAACAGGAACACGTCAATTATCTCGGATGCATGGTTTATTACATGCTATGCCTGCCACTTATGCCACAGTTTTAATCGCAGCCTCTTCGATGGCTGGTTTGCCCCCCTTATTAGGATTTTACGTTAAAGAATTAATTTATGAAGCAGAACAGGTCATCCCATTTTTTTCACAGATCCTTATAACCATTGTTATATTAACAAATATGGGGCTAGTGATGCTGGCATGCGTTTTTGTCATTAAACCTGCTCTAGGCAGGAAGCCAAGAAAAAACTCGAGCGAGTCGTATTTTAGTATGTGGTTTAGTGGGTTAACTCTGGCTTTAATGACGCTTTTTTTTAGCGTATTCCCTTCTTTTATCGATCAAAGTCTCTTAGCACCAGCGGCAAGTTCAATACTGCATCATCCCATTCATCTCAAATTGGAACTGTGGCATGGAGTAACCCCTTCTTTTGTGTTGAGCCTTATTACTTTACTTGGCGGATTCCTGCTTTATCTGCAAAGATCTAAGGTGTTGAAATGGATTGGTTATTTCAAATTTATGGTATACTATGGACCTGAGTTTGCCTATTCCCGCATTATAAACTTTATTCTATGGTTTTCTAACTATCAAACCAGGTTAATTCAAAATGGCCGCCTCACAATTTATTTAATGATTACTCTCCTCACCGTTGCTATTATATTAGGAAGTGCCTTGATGAGCACAAGGATAAATTTCTCATTGGCAATTATTTCGGTGCCGTGGTTTTCAGTGTTTCTGCTTTTCTGGGTCTTAGTTTCTGCAATAGCTGTTGCCGTAGCAACTCAATTAATCATTGCTGTCATTTTTTTAGGCGCATTTGGAATGGGTGTCGCTTTATTTTTCCTTGTGAATGCGGCTCCGGATGTAGCAATGACACAAGTATTGGTGGAAACCTTGTTTGTGATTATATTTGCATTAACATTATACAAATCTCAGAAAATACCTTCATTAGAAACACAAACGGAGAGTCAATTATTTAAGATTTTAAGATTGGGTATTGCTATCAGTATGGGGTTAATCTTCACTATTTTACTAATGGCTGTTATAAGTAGCCCAATAAATAATAAATTAAACCAGTATTTTATTAATAATAGTGTTACGCTAGGGCATGGTCGCAATATCGTCAATGTAATACTTATTGATTTTCGTGCTTTGGATACCATGGGCGAAGTGATTGTACTGGTCATCGCCGCATTGGGAATACATGGATTGTTAAAACGTAAGTTGTTGGGAATATGGTTATGAATTCTCTAATCCTGCAAACGGCTGCACGCTTTTTATTAATACTGATGTTACTGTTTTCATTTTGGGTATTACTGCGCGGCCATAACTCTCCTGGTGGTGGTTTTATTGGGGGATTAATCGCAGCAAGTGCTTTTGCTCTTTATCTAATCGCTTACGGGGTTAGACAATTTAAAATACTACTGATTATTGAGCTACCAATTATTTTAGGTCTTGGATTAATGTGCATTTTAGTGAGCGGATTAATTCCTCTATTGCATGGCAAACTTTTTTTAACGGGTATCTGGTATTCCTTTCTGTCAGTGAATATTGGCAGTCCTTTGCTGTTTGACCTTGGGATTTATTTTGTGGTAGTAAGTAGTATCTTAATTATCCTGTACGCACTAGAGAAGGAGTCATGACGGCTACATTTTTTTGCTCCGTTATCGGGATTTTGTTTGCAATTAGTATTTACTTATTACTAAGCAGAAATTTATTACGGTGGCTGCTGGGCATTGCGATTTTAAGTTCCAGTGCAAATTTAATAATATTAATTGCAGGCCGTCTGACGTCAGACATTCCGCCATTTATAGAGAAGAATCAACTTAAACCCTTACTGAAAGTGGCGAATCCTCTTCCTCAAGCACTAATATTAACGGCAATTGTTATTGGTTTTGGACTTCTGGTATTTACCTTGGTATTGATTCGAAAAATTTGGCAACAGACAGGTTGTGTCGATTCTGCGATGTTGCAGTTTGCTGAACCCAGGCATCACAAACCTGTAAAGCGTCATGAATAATGCCTGGATAGCACTTTATCCTGTGTTGATCTGCTTGGTCATCGCGATTCTTTGCTGTATTACCTGGCCGTGGCAAATTTTACAAAAAATAGTTCATATCGTTGGTGCATTACTGCTAATTGTTGTAACGAGCATCGTATTTTATGCCGTTAGAGATAGTAATTTTCTTGTTGTACAAGTGGGCAATTATCCTGCTCCTTTTGGCATCTCTATTGTTATTGATCATCTTAGTGCCATTATGCTGCTCCTTACTGGGATTATTGGCTTTTCAGTCGCCATTTATGCAATCGCTGACATTACTCGTTACAAGCAAATTTATGGTTTTTTCCCTATGTTTTGGCTTCTTATGACAGGAATTTGTGGCGCATTTTCCACGGGGGATTTATTTAATCTTTATGTATGGTTTGAAGTGATGTTAATTGCTTCATTCGTATTAATGGTGATTGGCAGCAGTAAAGCACAACTTGAAGGAACCATAAAATATGTGGCGCTTAATTTGGTCGCCACTGTTTTATTGTTAGTCGCTATTGCAATGCTATATGGAATAACCGGAGCTCTTAACATGGCAGCCATAGGAAATGGAATAAGTCAATTGCAGAAGGCCCATTTTGTTTGGGTTATAGTGCTTATGCTTGCATTAGCGTTTGCCATTAAATCGGCTCTTTTTCCGTTGTTTTTTTGGCTACCCGCTTCTTATCATACAACGAGTGTTTCTGCATCGGCTGTTTTTGCAGGGATGTTAACTAAAGTAGGTGTTTATGCGTTAATACGACTTTTTACATTAATTTATATTCCTGAAGACAACAGTGGACTTTTATATTTGCTACTTGCCTGTGCTGGAATGACAATGTTGACAGGTGTTTTGGGGGCTGCAGCGCAATTTAATTTTCGTCGGATTCTTTCCTTCCATATTATTAGTCAGGTCGGATATATGGTCGCAGGTCTTGCAATTTATAAACCTTCCGCTCTGATAGCATCAATTTTTTATATTGTTCATCATGTCATTGTAAAAACGAACTTATTTTTAGTCAGTGGTGTTGTAAAAAAAATACAGGGAAGCTTTAATCTTAGAAGACTGGGAAATTTTTATGAAATGAATCCTTTTCTAGCTATTCTATTTCTTATTCCTGCATTTTCATTGGCGGGAATCCCTCCTTTATCGGGATTTTGGGCGAAATTGCTGATTTTACATTCCGCTTTGATAAATCATCATCTGATTCTACTGGTAGTAGCTCTAATAGTAAGTTTTTTAACCCTCTATTCCATGCTAAAAATCTGGACTTATGTGTTTTGGAGCGATAGAAAAGAAGAGGGGCCCAGACAGTATCTTTCTTTTTCTGAGAAATGCTGGTTAATGATACCTATTTTATTTTTAGTTAGTCTTACTTTACTAATTAGTATTTTTCCAGGCTTTCTCTACCAGGAGGCCAGACTTACTATAACCCAGCTGGTTAATCCGCAGTATTATATTCGTGCCGTATTATGGGGTAGCTGATGAATTATTTTCTTAAGCCTTTATTCAAACCAATTAAGCTGACACGTTTCATTTTTTATGTTTTATGGGAAATTCTAATTGCTAACTTGCGCGTGGCTTATCATGTGATTACACCTGGTTTATCGGCCAGACCAGGAGTTATTGCTATTCCGCTTGATTGTAAAACTGCTTTGGAAATTACCTGGTTTGCTAACATTATTTCTTTAACACCAGGAACATTAGTGTTAGACATTTCTGCCGAAAAGAAAGAAATCTATGTGCATGCCATGTTTGTTGATGATAGAGATTATTTGAAAAAATCAATTAAGTATCGATTTGAACAACCAATATTGGAGCTATTTCAATGAGGGCAAATATTTTTAGTATTTTAACTCAAATTCCATTTTTGCTGTTGTCCGCAGCAATGATTACCTGCTTTTTTAGATTAATTTTAGGACCTACACTGCCTGATAGAGTTGTAGCACTGGATTTGTTGGCTAATTTATTAATATCTGCTACTGTGCTTTATAGCATTATAACTAACCAGGCTGTGTATATCGATGTGGTAATCGCATTAGCATTAATCATTTTTCTGGGAACGGTCGCTTTTGCTAAACTTATTGGCTGGAGAAAAGATAAGCCACCTTTGTAGGGAATAGTATGAATCAAATAATTGCCTTGTTTGCTGTTTCTATAGGGAGTTTTTTTATTTTTATTGCTGCTGTTGGTATTTTAAAAATGCCAGATATATTCATACGCATGCATGCTGCAACTAAAGCAGGGACATTAGGCTGCGGTCTTATTTTAATTGGTGCTACAATTTACTTCCTGCAGATACAGGTTGCTATTGAATCATTTCTTACTCTAATTTTTATTTATATAACTGCGCCAATCGCATCACATTTAATTGCGCGCTCTGCTTATGCGCAGAATGTAAAACTTAGTCCATCAACCACTATTGATGAACTAAGCCATTATTATCAATTAGCCTCAAAAAACGATAACGATAATAAATCCCGTTAACGTATAAAAAAACTTAAATTTAAGGGGTCACCTAGGGCTTTCTATAATGAGACTACCTTAAATCAAGCCCTATGACGGGAATTACATCTTGGAATTTGTTTAATGTTCTTGCTTATCGTTAACCCCTCCAATAATCACACGCGTCCCTTTTATACCACCACCGGGAATATCTACAAATTCTTCATTGAGCCAGCGTGCGTCTTCAGTAAAAAGCCGTATGCAGCCATGGCTGGCACGATAGCCTGGTACTTCTTCACTGCCATGAAGTGCATAACCCCGGAAAAAATGCATACAAAATGGCATTTCAGCACCACCATGATTGCCATCAGAACGTCTGGGAAAAGCAGTAGATACACAATCTATATCTTGTTTACGAATAATTCGATAGGAACCGGTGGGAGTAGAACAGCCTCCTACGACGCGGCATTTATCAATTCCTGAGGAAATTGGTCCCCACCATAGCAGTTCTCCATCTTCATCATAGGCTCCCCAAGCCAGTTTCTCCTGGCTAACATAAATTGTTTTTTCACCATCGGACTCAATGTAGCGCGGAAAAGGGGAAACATCATAAATGGTAATCCGATCCAGATTCTTGGGAACTGCTATAATCATTCCCGAGCGAAGGCGAACATTCATGCGGTTGATACGTTTTACAATATCTCTGGCTTCACTATTAGGGAACAGATTTCCCCAGGTTTGGCCAGATTTAATCTGAATACAGAAAAAATCGGGATGATTGCATAAGGTTTCTCCATATCGTGTATAAGACCAGGCAGTTATAACTGTCGTCATCATTATTATTAGAATTAAGCTTCTCATGATGATTCCAATTTTATTACTGGTGATCTTTTTAACGGCACATTAAGGAAAAACTTTATTTCTTTTAATTGTGTAGTCATGAAAAAACTTGTATTGCATTGTAGATTTAGTTTTAGATAGAAAGATAGACTCTATACAAAAATGCATAGAGTCTGGTTAGAAATTAAATTAAACTGGAGGAGGTGGTCCTCTGCCCACTAATCCCATTATCAACAGAACAACGAAGATAATTAAGAATATGAAAAACAACACTTTTGCTATACCGGCTGCTGCTGAAGCTATGCCACCAAATCCAAAAGCAGCTGCAATGAGTGCAATAATTAAGAAAGTTAATGCCCATCCTAACATGCTACCCTCCTTACGCTATCCCTAAACGATTAATGTATCCATACTTTCTTTGAGTAAAATTACTCAAATACCAAGAGCGTTTAATCTCCTTCTACTTTAAAAGCTTTAAAAATGAACCCTTCTTTTTTTAATTTTAGACCTTTGAACAGTTTTTTGACAAATAAAGGCATGCTTGATTTGCATTTATACTGGAAAAAATGAAAGAGAAAATATTTTATTTTCAACGGGATAATTAAGCCATCAATAGAATTACCTGGGGTTATAAATTATCCTGATTTACCTTTTCTTTTATGTCCTGCCATGCTTGATGAATTTCAGCCAATAAAGTATTGGCCTGAGTTAGTAAATTGAGGTCATTATCAAGATTGGCTTTGAGTAAAATTCTTTGAATATATTCATAAAGCCTATCAAGGTTTGCAGCAATTTCGCCACCATTTTTATGATCCAGACTACTTCGAAGACCTTCGATAATACTGATGGATTTACTGATATGCTCACCTTTTTCACTAATCTGGTTACGTTGAATATTGCCTTGTGCGGTTGCAATATGAGAACGGGCACCCTGAAGCAATAAGTGAATCAATTCGTGCGGATTTGCCGTATCAATGCGAGTTTGGAGTTCTATGGACTTATATTGCTCAAGTGCTTGTTGGTAAGGTATTTTCATCGTGATTTCCTATTTAATTGGGGTAAATTAGCAAGTTGCTGGCTTAAAAAGTCACTGGCGCCTTGCATTTTTACTAAAAGCACGTCCAGCGCTACGAATTGTTTGGTATAACGTTTAGTGAGTATTTCTGCTCTGACTTCCAGTTGCTCACGCTCTTTTGCAATTTCCTCGACTCGCTTATCCAGTTGCGTGGTACGAGTAGCAAATTCACCATTCTTCTCATCGAGATAGATTTTCAATAAGTCATTAAATTTTGCTGCTAAACCGTCGGTGACAGTAATCTTTCCTCGAGAACCTGTGCCTCCGGCAAGAATATCCACTGAAAGACCTTTAAAATCCCCTGTTCCTGATAAGGTTAGACCATCGCTTGATGAAGCATGTACCCCTCCAATTGTTCCCAGCAATTCCACGCCTGGAGTAAAACTGTCTACGATTAAATCATAATTGCCTGCTTTAACGGTGGTACCTACTGACTTTATGCGAACATTACTATCAGTTACTGTGGCAGTTTTGGCAAAAAGAGTTCCAATCTCCATATAGTGATTATCAAGCGCTTCGGTAAACTTGGTTTCATCCATGACAAGAAGCCCTTTTTCATTTGTTTTGATGCCGGTGTCTTTCAGGGTGCGAATGGGGTTATTGAGATCTCCTACAGGTTCACTAACCAACTTGCTAAGGTTTAATTTCAAATTGCGAATACCCGCATCACTTTGCATCGGGCCGCCTTTCTTGGTTGTTGAATTATAAGAAGTTAATGAATTAATAGTGGTCATCGTATCGTTATATTGTTTAATAAATTCATTGACCATTGCTTTTAATTGATTTTTATCATTTTCAATTTTTAAATCAACCAGTGTCCCTGGTTGAGCTTTTTTCAGATTAAGAGTGATGCCTGCAATTGCATCTTTAAGCTGATTACTACTCTGAGTTAATAAAAGTCCATTGACCATAACCTCACTGTTTTTGGCCTCTACTGTTTGTGTTAATGAATTAACGCCTGTAGTGGGGTCATAAGCCAGGGCAGAGAGTCCTGCTGTATCACTATGGGTGCCATCATCATCAACAACAGTAATTTTCATTGCCGTTGCCTGACCTGTTTCTGGGCTTAATAAGGTCAAACGTGCACCTTGACTGTCTTGAATAATACTTGCTTGTACACCTGAATTCCTATTATTTATTGCATCTCTAATCCCTGCTAAAGTAGTGGCACCCGGAGCGATGTTAATTGTTACGGATGCTTTGTCAGGATTAGCTGTAAAGCTGCTGTAATCTGCACTGTAGGTCCCAAAGTCAATTGTAATACTGCCACTGCCTATCACTGTGGACGAGTTGACAAAGGCAGCTGACGCTAAATTTTGTTTCGTAGCAAGTTGCTTTACTTCAATTTGATAAGTGCCGGAGGATGCTTCTCCATTCACGGTGGCAGAAATGATGCTTTCATCACTGATTGTGCTTTTCAAGGAATAGGCTTGAGAGAGATCAGTTAATTTGGCCATGGTTGTTTGCATTTTGGCAAGACTGCTTTTTATTAGACCCAATGCTGAGAGTTGCGTGGAAAAATTAACTTCTCTTTGATTTAATCTATTTTGTGCAGGGGTTAGATCGGCCTTTACTAGCGCATCCACAATGGCTTTAATATCAAGGCCTGAACCGACTGAAGAAACTGGCACGATAATTTCCTTATTCTGTTGTACCGTAAGGATGTATCCAACTCCTTTGGGGAGTTACTGTTCCATCCATTCCTAACTAGACTCCGGGCAATAATTTGCTGGAGTGATTTTAAACATGTTTATCAATAGAACCACTAATCATTTCATCAATCAATGACAATAATTGCAAGTACTCGTCTGCCGGGATTTTACGAATTATTTCATCAGATAATTTATCGGTAATAATTGCTTGCAAAATACCAGTCACTTCATCAACTGAATATTTAGTATCAGCAGCTGTTGTTGTGGTAGAGGTAGCTTCTTTACTGAACTCAAGTTTTTCGCTGCTTACTTTATTAGATTCAAACGAGATTGCGTTTGGCTTCTGTAGTTCAATATTCATAACAACAAACCTCCTCTATGCCACGGAAATTTTTTGAGGCATCAGTATAAAGATACACCATGCAGGTGTAGCCTGCATGGTGTTATTTGCTATCCTAGCAAAGACAACACTGATTGTGGCAAGCTATTCGCCTGAGCAAGCATTGCAGTTCCAGCTTGTTGCAGAATTTGCCCCTTAGTCAGATTGGCTGTTTCTGCTGCAAAGTCAGCATCCTGAATCCGGCTTCGCGCAGCAGAAAGGTTTTCTGATACGTTTTGCAGGTTTGCAATCGTGGACTCAAAGCGGTTTTGCAGAGCACCCATTGCGGCACGGTTAGAGCTTACTGAGCTTAAAGCAGAGTCCAGACGTAGAATAGCTTCGTTAGCACCACCAACAGTGCTGACATCCAGTGTATCAATACCACTGGTATCTTTGGCAATTGAAGCAGATAAACCTAAGGTTGCCACAGTACCACCAATACTGATGCTATTAGTAGCACTGATTGATAGGACGCCGCGCAACACGCCGTCAAAATCACCACCAGTAACTGTTAAACCGTCTGTACCAGCAGTAAAACCAGTACCACTTTCAGAAATGTCAATATTACGACCATCACTTGCTGTTAAAGTTAGATCACCGCCGTTTAAACTGGCAATGACACCTGTCTGATTACTGACAGAGTTAATAGCATCTCGAAGTTGAGTATTGGTTAAAGCAGTAGCGACGTCTTCGTTGGTGAAGATAGCTACGCCATTAATTGATAAGTTATAAGTATCACCTGCAGTACCACCGATAGGCCCTACAGTTTGTGTACCGGAAGTAGAGGCCGTTACTGAAAGTCCTGCAATACCAGCATCGTTGATAGCAGCTGCTTTTGCATAAGCAGAGCTAGCATCCTGATAAGCATTGCCTGTAAATCCCGCACTGGAATTAATTGTGGTAGCAGCACCACCACCTACGGCGATTGTGATATCAGTTGCCGCAGCAGCAGATACTTCAGTTCCGGTTTCCTGAGCAATTCCCCCGATAGAAGACGCTTTAATACTGCCAACCGAGAAAGTAATGGTTTGGTTAGCATTAGCTCCCACCTGGAAACTGGCACTTGAGAAAGAACCGTCCAGGATACGTTGGCCGTTAAACTCTGTATTTAAAGCAATTCTATCAAGCTCGCTCTTTAATTGGTCAATCTCCTCCTGAATTGCTTGTCGATCGCCTGAGTTGTTCGTTGAGTTGGCTGATTGCAAGGCCAATTCACGCATACGTTGCAGGATATTTGTCGTTTCCTGCATAGCACCTTCAGCAGTTTGCGACAATGAAATACCATCATTGGCATTACGGATGGCCTGATTCATACCGCGAACTTGTGCAGTCATGCGTTCAGAAATAGAGAGACCGGCTGCATCGTCCTTTGCACTATTAATGCGCAATCCTGATGAAAGACGTTGGATCGCTAATTGCATGGTTTTTTGTGAGCCGTTTAAATTACGTTGAGCATTAAGCGACATCACGTTTGTATTAATTACTTGAGCCATGACTAAAATCTCCTCGAACCTGAATCCCTGGATGTGGGATTTACCGTATTATCGATAAATTGTGTGTAAGCATTTATCGAACCCATCGTTTTTATCGGAAATAAAGAAAAAAACTTTAGTGTTTAAATCGATTTTTTACGCAAAAAAAGAGAGAAAAAGTGAGATAAATTAAGGTGTTAATAAAATAATCATTTTTGCATTATTTTGAAGACAGTGCTCATGCGCAAATTACCATCATACTGAGCAAAGCGAGGGATTCCGGCAGATAACATCCTGCTCTTTCAACGAGATCCTTCAAGCGACGATATCGCTTTCAGGATGAGGTGGGCCGGAGCATTTTTGTTTATATTTACATTTCGTCATCCAGGATGCGGCAAAGCCGCATGAAGAATCCTTCTGCAAATAGAACCCATTTCATATTGAGAAGTTCCTTCGCTTTCTTCAAGATGATGCTTTGTTTTTTATACAGAATAATAAAAAACAAGCGCTTAAAGTAAATTCAGGTTATACTATTGCGCTTAAAAACCGGGTGGATTTCTGTTATGAGTTGGCTAAAAAAATTATTACCTTCGAAAATTAGAACTGAAACCTCTCAAAAAAAGGGTGTTCCTGAGGGGCTTTGGGTTAAATGTTTGGGTTGTAACTCAGTACTTTATCGCAGTGAGCTAGTAAAAAATCTTTCTGTTTGTCCTAATTGCAATCATCACCATCGTCTAACAGCACGTGAACGCATCGCCCAGTTTCTCGACGAGGCAGGTCAGGAGGAGATTGCTGCTCATTTAGAACCTGTCGATCGTTTGAAATTCAAAGATTCTAAAAAATATAAAGATAGAATCAGTCAGGCTCAAAAGACAACAGGTGAAAAAGAGGCTTTGATAGTAGTAAAAGGCGCTTTAAAGCAACAGCCTGTTGTAGTAAGTGCGTTTGAATTTAATTTTATGGGTGGTTCCATGGGGGCTACTGTGGGTGAAAAATTTGTCAGGGCGGTTGATGCTGCTACAGCTGAAAGATGTCCTTATATCTGTTTCACGGCAAGCGGCGGTGCGCGTATGCAAGAGGGCCTCTTCTCATTAATGCAGATGGCCAAGAGTTCGGCTGCTCTTGCGCGATTCCAGGACACAAGGTTACCGTTTATTGTCGTTTTGACAGATCCCACAATGGGTGGTGTTTCTGCCAGTTTTGCCAGTCTTGGTGATATTATTATTGCCGAACCCAATGCGCTTATTGGCTTTGCCGGCCCTAGAGTGATTGAACAAACGGTAAGACAAACTCTGCCGGAAGGGTTTCAGCGCAGTGAATTTTTACTGGAACATGGCCACATTGATATGATTGTAGAGCGTAAAAATTTACGCGACACAGTTGCTGAGTTGGTGGCAAAACTTTCTCATCGAGATTCAGTTAATACTTTAGATGAAGCACTATAAGCATTTTACCATTGCAGAATGGTTACATTATCTTGAGACGCGTCATCAGCAAGAAATTCAGCTGGGATTGACGCGTATTAAGCAGGTTGCTGAATCTCTTGATTTGCTTCGATTACCAAGCAAAGTAGTGTCAATCGCAGGTACTAATGGTAAAGGCTCTGTTGTTGCTGCCCTTGAAGCGATTTACAGCGCTGCTGGTTTTCAGGTTGCCAGTTATACGTCTCCTCATTTAGTTTCATTTAATGAGCGTATAAAGATCAATCAAAAACCTATTGCGGATACTGACTTAAAAGAAGCCTTTTGTGCCATAGAAGAAGGACGGGGTTCAGTCTTTTTAACCTACTTTGAGATGGCGACGCTTGCGGCATTGTGGTATTTCAAAAAACATTCCATCGATATTTTGCTCTTAGAGGTAGGTCTTGGAGGGCGCCTTGACGCTACCAATATTATCGATGCTGATTTAGCAATTATTACAACGATTGATTTGGATCATGAGGAATATTTAGGTAACAACAAAGAATCTATAGGTTATGAAAAAGCTGGCATTTTGCGGTATGGGAAACCAGCTATTTACGCCGACAAAGATCCCCCCCATAGTATCGTTGAAGCAGTTTCCTCTATGAGTTGCCCTTTATACAGGTTAGGTATTGCTTATGATTACAAGCTGAATGATACGACTCTTGAAGTCAGTGCTTGCGAGCATGTAATTACGTTAGAGCGTCCTGTACTTCATGCAAATTCAATCGCAGCGGCAGTGATGGCTACTCTCTGCCTGCAAACGGTATTGCCGGTCAGTTTCTCCTGTATTGCGGAAGGTTTGCGTAATTTAGTTTTACCAGGGCGATTGCAGCATATAAAGGGCAAAATGACTACGTTGCTCGACGTTTCCCATAATCCGCAAGCAGTAAATTATCTGGCAAGCTATATTAAAAATTTACATTGGAAAGGTTCTATTCATGCTGTCTTTTCGGCATTAAAAGACAAAGATATCCCGGCTTTGATAAAACCTTTAATAGAAATAGTTGATCATTGGTATCCTGCTCTTTTATCAGGAAAACGGGCAGCTAGTGAGGAACAATTTGGCGCAGCCTTTCGTATTTATGGTATAGTACCTTTTTGCTATGCTGATCCTTTGTTGGCTTATCAGGCTGCTTGCAATGTAGCTAGCACAGGTGATTTAATCGTAGTTTATGGTTCATTTGTTACTGTAGGGCAAGTACTGCCTGCTGTATGTAATACCAACCGGAGCTGAGGAGAGATGATGAAACTAGTGATGGATGAGCGTGTAAAGCATCGGCTTATAGGCCTTGCTGTTATTTTATCTATAGCTGCTATTTTTGCTCCCGCAATCATTAAAAAATCCAATCAACGAATTGATGATAATGTCAGCATTTCTGTGAAATTGCCACCTAAACCAATTCCGCCAAAGGTTGCAATGCCTGATGAACAGGAAATGTTTAAAACAGTTAAAGTCGCCCATGTAGAACTTCCGGATGTTCCTAGAGAGTCAGCGGGACCTGCACTTGCAAAAGCAGAGTCTCTTAGTCAGTTAAATGATATTAAAGAAGCAGTTGGACCTATGGTAGCGAAAGCAAAAGTAGAGCCGACCAGGGTGGCAAAACATAAACCCACTATTGTTGTGGCAGCGACCAATAAACTGACAACTTCAACTGCTGCGCCTAAACCGACTTCTGTCGTTGCAAAAAATAAAGCTGCTGCCAAACCTGTTCAAATGGCCAAAATAAAACCACAGACCTCTACAGCAAAAGGTTTATATGCTGTTCAACTGGCTACTTTTTCCAAACAAAAAAATGCAGATGCACTGGTTTCAAGATTAAGGGCCAAAGGATATAAAGCGAGCTATAACAGAGTCAATATGCCTCAAGGAACAGTGTATAAAGTGATTGTTGGACAAGGTCGTCCTAAAGAACAAGCCAAAATATTACAGCAACAACTCGCCAGTGTGATGCAAATTAAAGGATTTATTGTGACCACAGGGGTTAGCTAAGTATGCAATGGTATTGGATTGATTTGCTAATTGTTGCAGTTATTGGCTTATCGGTTTTAACCGGCCTCATTCGTGGTTTTATTAAAGAGTTAATTGCGCTTGCTGTGTGGGTTTTGGCAATTTGGCTGGCTTTTAGTTACTCACAAACCCTGGATCCTTGGTTGCAACAATATATTCAGGATAAGACAGCAAGAACAGTTACCGCATTTATTTTAATATTAATAGCTACATTAATAGCTGGTGGTATAGTGAATGCAATTTTAAGTTTTATTTTAAAGCGCTCGGGATTGAGCGGCACCGACCGAATCCTTGGTATGGGATTCGGATTTGTTCGAGGTATTTTTATTATTGCGTTGATCATGTTGGTTGTTAGAATGACATCCTTGCCTTACCAACAATATGCGAGTAATTCAACCTTTTATGCGAAGTTTGAACCTGTCGTTAACTGGCTATATGACTTAATGCCAGAATTTATAAAACAGATCAAGGTTTTTGACCATCCGCTACAGTTACCTTCAACGGGTTCAGGCATCCAATTACCTGCTAACACAACACCTCAACCTGGTGGACAAATTTATTTACAGCAGGGGCAACCAAATAAAGAGGGTCTACTCACAAATTCTGATGCCTTTGAGCTCTCTGATGCTTAAATTTATCACTCAGCTAGCTTCAGGCATTGATGAGGTAAAAGATTTATTAGAGGTTACCAGAACCCTGATGGCAGGGCTCACGCGATATTCGAAGGTGCAAAGCCAAGAGTTAGTCTGCTCATGAATGCAGAAGTACGTACAGATTGAGCACTACTTGCTTTATCTTAAGCTATCAGTGCCAGACTTATATAAATTATTTTTTTGAATGTAATTTAAAACACTTTCAGGAATATAATCAGAGACATCTTCATTTCTCTCTAATTGCTGTCTCAACCAGGTTGAAGAAATATTAAAATCTCCTGCATCATAGCGATAAATCAAGCCATAAGGATGGGTTTTAATCGCGTTATTGTGAGGTACTTCATGAGTAAGTAACAGTTGGATTAATTCTTCTGAAAGGTTAATGTCACTGAGTCCGGGACGTTTTACAATCAATAAGTTAGCAAGCGATAGCAATTTTTCCCATTGATACCATTGAGGAAGTTGCCGAAAGGTATCGAGTCCCATCAGCAGTGTTATTGCTACATTTTCTCCGAATCTTCGGCGAAAATGTGTTAAAGTCGATACCATGTAAGAGGGAGAGCCTCGATTGATTTCTGATAAATCGAGGGTAAAGCTTTTGTTATGATTTTTTAGGGCGAGCGTTAACATTTCAACGCGTTGAGTGGCAGTTGCCATTGCTTTGTCTTTGAGTACTGGAGTTTTACAAGGTAAAAATATAAATTGATCAAAATGAAAATGATGCTGAATATTTTCTGCAATATTTAAATGTCCTTTATGAACAGGATCAAAAGTGCCACCATAAATAATCAAATTATCCAAAATAACCTACCTGCTTACCTAAACAGAGAGAAAGGGCTACGTTTTCTAAACCAGGCCAAATTTGGTTCCTTTGGTTTGATTTTATCTGCTCATCAAGCATCTTACAAAATTGTAATAGCTGGACAAGAATATTTTTTGGCAAACGCTTCAAAGCAGACTGATATAATTTTCCTTTTTGTGCCCAGATTTTTAACTGGGTGCAGGCTGTTGAAAAAGAGATGGATTGCTGAGTCATTTCTAGCAATTGCAATAAATTGCGTATGTCTTGTGCTAATAACCATAAGATAAGGGTGGGTTCTACATCACTATTATTCGCATAACGAAGATGCTGAATGACTTTATGAGCATCTTGTAATAAACAGGCGTCACTTAACTCATATAACTGATAATTACACTGATCAACAAGTTGTTCCTTGGCCTTGGCAAGCGTGAACACAGAGTCATCTGCAACGAGCTGAATTTTATCTAGAGCCTGCGCACAGGCCAACATATTGCCTTGAGTATATTGAGAAATAACTGCCGGAAGCTCGGCCTCAAAGTTTATTCCTCGTTTTACCAATTGTTCTTTAATCCACTGTTGCATAGCAATGCTATCTAGAGGATAAACTTGGACAATATGAATAGCTTTATTATTAGTGAAACTTTGTAATTGTTTGCTTGTTAAATTGGGGGAGCGAATAAGAAGCAAACATGAGTGGTTAATGTGTTGAAGATAGTTGGAGATAAAATTTTTACCTGTTGCGTCCAAGGTTTGCTTTTCGTAACGAATATCCAGCAATATAAAGGGAGAAAATAGTGAATAGCTAGTTGCTTTTTCCTCGACAAAAGCCCAATCTGACGAGCCATTGATGGAAATAATTGATTCTTCAGTTTCTGGGCTTTGCTGTTGCCAGCGCTGTTTAATTGCTGTAGCAGCTTCAGTTAATAAAAAATGATCCTGTCCTAAAAGAACATAAACCGCAGCGAGTGGATGGCGAGTAAGATAAGCATCTAAAGCCTGATGTTTAATAAGCATAATAATTAGCTATTTTTGCTTTCCTTAATAGAATAATTGTTTTTTGCCTGACTTAAGCGATTAACAATTTGCATAGCGGCATCGGCTCGCATTTCATTTTTCAATAATGCTTCTTCTGCGTCAGAACCTAAGATTCTGTCATTATTAATGGTGATTTGTCGAGTTACAAAAACACGCTTTGAGGAAATTATAGGTTTACCTTTTACCTGCACCAAGGAAAATTGTGCCTCATAAGTTAATAGATACTGCCGGGGTGCAGTGCTCGCACTGACGTTGGTAATTTCCTGTCTATAGCTATCTTTTTCAATGATCAGTAGATAATTTGCTTGTGCTGGGTCATCAACTACAGAAATATTATATCCCTCCAATTGATTTTTAATTAAAGTTTGCAGATCTTCATGGGCATCTTTAATAACAATTGCAATATTGTTAAGCCAGGCCGGTAAATCTGCCATTCCCCGCAGATGAAAACCACAACTGGCTAAAAAGCTAATGAATAAAAAGAGGAAAAAACGCTTCATCATCGCTAGATAACCAAATTAATTAATTGACGATGAGCGACTACTACTGCTTTTTTTATTGGTTTTCCGTCCAGAAAATTATTAACATGCTCTTTAGCCAGGTCGATCAATTCATTTTCACTCGTATCACTGCCTGCCGTAAATTGTGCACGTAATTTTCCATTAACCTGAACTACAAAATCCAGCTCATCAGTTTTTAAGGCACTTTTATCTACTTTGGGCCATGGAGCATCAATAATAGCTTTCTCGAAGCCAAGTTGCTGCCATAAATGGTGGCAAATATGGGGAGTAATGGGGGCCAGTAAACGAAGCAATATACTCATTCCTGAATGTAAAAAATATTTATCTTCTTCAGTTTCAATCTCATAAGAAGAGAGCTCATTAAAAAGTTTCATACATCCAGAAACGACCGTGTTAAATTGATGGCGTTCATAATCCATGCTGGCTTGTGCCAAAATTTGGTGAGCCGCCAGACGTGATTTCTTAAGACGTGAGGAGGTTTGTTGCCAATCAATATGGCCATTACCGCATAAAATTGTATCATTAATCTCTATGAATAGTTGTTGGTGTTGGTAAGCAAATGCCCAAATGCGTTTAAGAAAACGGTGGGCCCCCTCAACTGCTGTATCAGACCATTCCAGCGATTGTTCAGGTGGTGCTGCGAACATCACAAACAGGCGGGCAGTATCAGCACCATAAGTGTCAATCAAATGGTTAGGATCAACCACATTCCCTAAAGATTTCGACATCTTATGACCATCTTTAAGAACCATACCTTGAGTTAATAAGGCTTTAAAGGGTTCATCTGAGTTTACCAGACCTTCATCACGCATAAGTTTGTGAAAAAAGCGGGCATAAAGCAGGTGCATCACAGCATGTTCAATACCACCAATATATTGATCAACAGGTGTCCAATATTTGGCTCGGTCATCCAGCATGGCATTCTCCTGACCTTTGCAGGCGAAGCGAGCATAGTACCAGGAAGATTCTACAAATGTATCGAAAGTATCTGTTTCACGAGTTGCATCCTGTCCGCATTTTGGACAAGTTGTTTGAACAAACTCACTGCATTGAGCAAGAGGAGAGCCACTGCCGGTTAATTGGACGTCGTAAGGTAGTGTAACGGGTAAATCCTCTTCAGGAACAGGCACTATCCCGCACTCTTCACAAATAATCATTGGAATAGGCGTTCCCCAATAGCGTTGACGAGAGACTCCCCAGTCGCGCAAACGGTAGTTAATGGTCATTTTACCTGCATCGTGATGCTCGAGGTAATGGGCTATTTCTTTCGTTGCTTCAGCAGAAGTAAGGCCATCAAATTGATCTGAATGAATTAATCTTCCTTCCTGGGTAAAGGCTGATTGGGTATAATCATGTTTACTGCCATCTATGGGGGTAATTACTTCTTTAAGAGGCAAATTGTATTTTTGAGCAAATTCCCAATCACGTTGGTCATGAGCGGGAACTGCCATAACAGCTCCAGAACCGTATTGCATCAACACGAAATTGGCGATCCACACAGGTACTTCTTCTCCTGTTACTGGATGAATTGCTGACATTCCTGTTGCAATGCCTCGTTTTTCCATCGTTGCAATGTCTGCTTCAGCCATACGAACGCCCTGACAGCTGGCAATAAAGGCTTGAACATCAGCATTGTGTACAGCGACTTCCTTGGCAATAGGATGATCAGGAGCTACGGCAAGGTAAGTGACACCCATTAAGGTATCGGGGCGAGTGGTATAAATTTTGAGGCGCTTGGGGAAGTTAACTACTTTAAAGCTAATTTCACAGCCTTCAGAACGCCCAATCCAGTTTCTTTGCATTTGCTTAACTTGAGTAGGCCACTCATCGAGGGTGTCAAGATCATTTAACAATTCATCAGCATAGGCGGTAATTTTAATAAACCATTGAGAGATTTCACGTCGCTCAACCAAAGCACCCGAACGCCAACCGCGACCATCGACAACCTGTTCATTAGCTAGAACTGTTTTATCAACTGGATCCCAGTTCACGACAGCATTTTTCTTGTAAACGAGCCCTTTTTCAAATAGCTGAATAAAAAACCATTGTTCCCAACGATAATAATCAGGATCACAGGTAGCAATTTCACGTTTCCAATCATAGGCATTTCCCAAACGTAGAAACTGTTCTTTCATTGATGCGATATTTTTTTGAGTCCATTCTGCAGGATGTATTCCGTGTTTAATGGCTGCATTTTCAGCGGGCAGACCAAACGCATCCCAGCCAATGGGCTGCAGAACATTTTTTCCTAAAGCGCGTTGATAGCGAGCTATCACATCGCCCAGGGTATAGTTTCTAACATGCCCCATATGCAATGTACCACTAGGGTAGGGGAACATGGATAAGCAGTAAAATTTTTCCTTATTTAAGTCTTCAGAAACATTAAATGATTGTTTTTTTTGCCAATATTGCTGGGCTTGTTCTTCAACTTTACGCGGTTTATAGCTGTTATCCATAGTTACTTAATTAATCTTACAGTAGGGCTGGTAAGGATAGCGCCTCTTGTGCTCTGCAGCAATAGTTAATGTTTTAGTTTAGGTTTAAATATACCATAAAGCCCAAAAGATAGGACAATTATTAAGCAAAAAAGAAGCGTGGGCTTATCGCCAAAGGCAACCCAAAAGGTAGTTCCACTCATCGGTGTTAAAGTAGCTTTAAGAGTACCCGCGCTAAAGGCAGGTAAAGAAGCAATTAATTCCCCTTGATTATCAATGATTGAGGATAGTCCATCATTATTGGCCACGACCTGATAACGTCCTGTTTCAAGCGAGCGTACTTGAGCCATTTGTAATTGCTGGTACATGGCTAATGAATGCCCAAACCAGCCATCATCACTTATAGAAACAATCCATTCTGCTTTAGGTAACTGTTGACGAAGTAAATCGCCGTAGGCAAGTTCGTAGCAAATTAAAGTGGCAATGGGATGTTTCTGCACTTTTACCAGGGGTTGATTTTTCTTACCCGGCACCAGATTGGCATCAGGTATAGCTAACCATTCACTGATAGTTTGTAGTGCTGAAGGAATATACTCACCAAAGGGTACAAGGTGTTGCTTGAGATAAGAACCTTTTGCTCTACCTAAACTGATTAAAGCATTGTAATAAGAATGCTCATCCACCATGGTGGGTTTAGGGATACCTAACAAAATGGCGCTTCCAGCATCCCTGGTTTTCTGATGCAGGCTTTCAAGAAAATCTTCCACATAGCTTGGCGGGAGTGGAATGGCTGATTCTGGCATAACAATTAATGGTGTGCCTAACAATGTCTCAGTTTCAGTTTGGTATCGTTGCAGCAATTGCCAAAATAAATTCTCATCCCATTTGTCGCGCATGGACAAATTGGCTTGAATAACGCTAACTGAAAGAGGGGGGGAGATTGGTGAAGACCAGTTTATAAATTTAAACAGATAAGGGAAGAGAAGCAATCCTACAAAAATGCCTTGTAGAAGATACCGCTTGACTCCCTTAAATTGCATACTTACGACAAGTAAAGACGCAGCAAGACAGGTTAAAAATCCGACACCCAATACGCCCAAAACAGGAAGAAGAAATTTGCTTGGGGCATCAAATTGGCCAAAACCTAACAGAAGCCATGGAAACCCACTGAAGAGTGTGGCGCGGAAATATTCAAATAAAATCCACAATGCACTAAATAAAAAGCAAGAATAAACAGGCAAATGTGGATTGGCTAATTTCTTAAAAGCACCCACCATAAGCGCGGGAAACAGGGACAGATAAAGTAGAAAAAATAGGGTAATCAGTGCTGATATCAGACTGTTAAGGTGGCCGTATTCATGAATGCTGATATAAATCCAGGAAATACCCAGACCAAAATAACCCAAACCATAGAAAAGCCCATTTAGAAGAGGGTGAGGCGTTTGAGGATTGATAAGTTGTGCATAAAAAAAAGCGATACTTAAAATAGCTGCTCCAGGGATATGGAAGGGTGCAAATCCCAGGGGAAGCATTAAACCAAATAAAAAGGCGCGCAAAAGATAGGCATAATTAATTGTTTTTGCCGAAATTAACGACAGTTTTTGAACTGAAGCAATTTGATTCATAAATTTCATGCGCTCTAACCTAAACGAAGCGACGATAGAACACTAATGGGTAAAGGTCAAGATTTCTACAAGTAATTCATCCCATTAAATCAACAGCATATTGCCTATATCCAAGTACCATTTTTTTAGTGTACGATGACGACTCGTTTTACAAAGGAGAAGGATGTAATATGTACAACGTTATGATTACCGGCGCTGGAAAAATAGGAAGTTTAATCACTTGTTTGTTAGCAGATAGCGGTGATTATCAAATTCATTTAGCCGATTTGGAATTTTCCGGTACAGATGTTAATCGTTTATTGCAGGCGATGCCGGAAATAAAAACAGTTGCTCTGGATGTTAAAGATCAAGAGGCAATGCAAAGTTACCTGGAAAAAAATAACATTATCGCAGTTATTTCAAGCCTTCCTTATTTCCTGAATACTTATGTAGCAAAAGCTGCGAAAGCTGCGAAAGCACATTATTTCGACCTTACCGAAGATACTTCTGTCACTGAGGCAGTGAAAGCTATAGCTGAAGGAGCCAATACAGCATTTGTTCCTCAATGTGGCTTAGCCCCTGGATTTATCAGTATTGCAGCAAATAGTTTGATGAAAGAATTTGAACAGTGTCATCATGCAAAATTGCGTGTTGGTGCTTTACCCCAACGCGCCAGCAATGCGCTACACTATTCTTTAACATGGTCTACGGATGGGGTTATCAACGAATATGGTAATCCTTGTTATGGAATCGAAGCAGGTAAGCCTATTGTCCTAAAACCTTTAGAAGGTCTTGAGTCCATTCAGATTGATGGTTGTGAATATGAAGCCTTCAACACGTCAGGTGGTTTGGGAAGTTTGGCTGAGCTTTATGAGGATAAAATACAAAGCTTGAATTACAAAACAATGCGTTATCCTGGCCATTGCGAAAAAATGCGTTTATTGATGAATGATCTGAAGCTTAATGAAGATCGAGGAACACTAAAGCGTATTTTAGAAAGGGCTATCCCCAAAACTTATCAAGATATCGTTATCGTTTATGTTACGGTCGAAGGTATAAAGCAAGGTGAGCTCACTGAAAAAAGTTATGTAAAAAAAGTTTATCCTCAGGAAATTCATGGCTTGGAGTGGTCAGCCATTCAAGTTAGTACTGCATCCGGTGTCTGCGCTGTGGTTGATTTAGTCTTAGGCCAGGCCAATGAATACCGTGGCTTGGTGCTCCAGGAAAATTTCCGATTAACCGATGTATTGGCTAACCGCTTTGGTCAGCATTACGCTTAGGAGGAATCAATGGATTTATTGAAACGTCTGAATATTGATGAAGTTAACCCTGGTGCTTTTAGCGGCCAGGGATGGCAAAGCGAAATTGGCTCAAGCCGCTTACCCTCGTTTAATCCAGCGACGGGTAGTGCGCTTGCTGAAGTGGCGACTTGTTCTATGCAGGATTATGAACAAGTCATGGTGCGTGCCCAAAAAGCTGCCTTGGCATGGCGTGAAGTGCCTGCTCCCCAACGAGGGGAAATTATACGGCAAATAGGGCAGGCCTTGCGGGAGCATAAAGATGCACTAGGTAGTCTCGTTTCGCTGGAAATGGGTAAATCAAAACAAGAAGGGGATGGAGAAGTACAGGAAATGATTGATATCGCTGACTTTGCAGTGGGTCAATCCAGAATGTTATACGGTAAAACCATGCATTCAGAGCGTCCACAACATCGAATGTATGAGCAATGGCATCCTTATGGTATTGTGGGTGTAATTTCAGCATTTAACTTCCCTGTTGCAGTCTGGTCTTGGAATGCCTTTATAGCGGCAATTTGTGGTAACGTGACACTGTGGAAACCTTCTGCAAAAACCCCTCTTTGTGCCATTGCTGTCCATCACATTTGCAATAAAGTGCTGCAGAAAAATAATTGCCCTGAAATTTTTGGATTAATTATTCCAGAGTCTCATGATGTGGCAGAGGCTATGGTCAATGATACACGCATACCTTTAGTCTCATTTACGGGTTCAACTGCTGTTGGCAGACAGGTTGCAGCCAATGTGGCCAAACGCCTCGGTAAAACTATTTTGGAATTAGGCGGTAATAATGCCATTATTCTTGATGAGTCAGCCGACTTAAATCTGGCAATTCCTGCCATTGTCTTTGGAGCCGTTGGTACTGCCGGGCAACGCTGTACTTCCACTCGTCGTTTATTTGTGCATCAATCGATGTTTAGTGAAGTCGTTAAACGCCTACAGCATGCTTATGAGCAAATTACCATTGGTGATCCATTGGATAGTAAAAATTTAATGGGGCCTTTGATTGATGAGCAGGCGGTAAAACAGTTCAAGCAAGCAATTGCTCGTATTACCGCTTCAGGCGGACAAATTATTTTTGGTGGAGAAGCACTCAATAGACCAGGTTCTTTCGTGCAACCTACATTAGTTACTGACGTTGAAAATCAGTGGGATATTGTTCAGGAAGAAACGTTTGCACCTATTCTTTATGTAATGCCTTACAGGACCATCGAGGAAGCAATTGCATTACAAAATGGTGTTCCTCAGGGGCTATCGTCAGCAATGTTTACTCAGAATTTAAAACATGCTGAAGTTTTTCTTAGTGCTTTGGGTAGTGATTGTGGCATTGCCAATATTAATATTGGTACCTCGGGGGCTGAAATTGGTGGCGCCTTTGGTGGTGAAAAAGATACTGGTGGAGGTAGGGAGTCAGGTTCTGATGCCTGGAAAGCTTACATGCGTCGCCAAACCAATACAATTAACTGGGGAGATGCATTGCCTTTGGCACAAGGTATTCGCTTTAATATTTAGCAGTTGAACCTTAGAGAAGGATGGTAAATGTTGGTGACGCTCCTTTATTTGTCATTTTGACCTTTGTCGTCATTTTGACCTTTATCGTCATTTTGACCTTTATCGTCATCTTGACCTTTATCGTCATCTTGAGCGAAGCGAAAGATCTCCTGGAGATAACTTCGACGTTTAAGCGAAGAGATTCTTCGCTTCGCTCAGAATGACGGAGGTTCGCTCAGAATGACGGGGCTTCGCTCAGAATGACGGAGGTTCGCTTTGAATGACGGAGGTTCGCTTTGAATGATGAAACTTATTTAGGATACCAAGGTCCGTAGGTGTGCTAATACGGACTCGGTTGAATACCTTTTAGCATTAATTTTAAGGTTTAGGATTAGAAACTACTGCACTTGTTACAAGTGCTCACATTAATAGAGGACAGGATCATGCAAGAACCTTTTTTCATTAAGAAAGTCGCGGTTCTCGGTGCCGGCGTTATGGGTGCTCAAATTGCAGCCCACTGTGTGAATGCAGGAATTGAAACATTATTATTTGATTTGGCAACCAAAGAGGGAAATAGTAATGCTTTAGTGGATAAAGCAATTACTAATTTAAGCAAGTTGAAACCTTCACCATTGGCCACAAATCAGACAGCAGCCTTACTGCAAGCTCGAAATTATCAAGATGATGTAAAAGAGTTAAACGATTGTGATCTAATTGTTGAAGCTATTGCAGAGCGACTAGACTGGAAGGAAGAGCTGTACCGTAAAATTGCCCCTTATGTAAGTAAACAGGCTATCTTGGTTAGTAATACTTCAGGTTTAAGTATTAACACCCTTTGTAATGTATTGCCTGAGGCACTGCGTCAGCGTTTTTGCGGTGTTCATTTTTTTAATCCTCCTCGCTATATGCATCTTGCTGAATTAATTCCAGCTGATTCGACTGATCCTAAATTATTAGATCAACTTGAAACCTGGTTGACCAGCCGTCTTGGCAAAGGCGTAATTCGTGCGAAGGATACTCCTAATTTCATTGCTAATCGGATTGGGGTTTTTTCTCTGTTAGCGACTTTACATCATGCCGAAGCAATGAATCTTGGCTTGGATGAAGTGGATGCACTTACTGGAGCCTTATTGGGTCGACCAAAATCCGCGACCTTCAGAACGATGGATGTCGTGGGTTTGGACACTATGGCTCATGTAGTCAATACCATGAAAGAGCAGTTAACTAATGATCCATGGCATGCACATTTTAAACTGCCTGAATGGTTAATGACTCTAATAAAGCAGGGCCATTTGGGTCAGAAAACTGGACAAGGAATTTATAGAAAAAATGGTAAAATCATTGAAGTATTTGATCCGCCTTCTCAGTCATATCGCCCCGCTAAAGGAGAAGTCAGCGAAGAATTAAAAGCCATTATGAAAACACCTGATGCGTCAAAACGGATGCAACATTTAATCGCATCCAGTGACAAGCAAGCACAATTTATCATTGCCTGTTATCGTGATTTATTTCACTACTGTGCTTACCATCTGGAAGAAATTGCTAACAGTGTTCGAGATGTTGATTTGGCCATTCGCTGGGGCTTTGGCTGGCAGCAAGGCCCATTTGAGACTTGGCAAGCAGCTGGTTTGGCTGCGATGGCAGATAGTATTGAAGAAGCGAAAGCAGCCAATGAAGCATTAAGTCAGGCTAAACTACCCGATTGGCTTAAGAAAATTAATGAATTCTATAAGGAAGAGGGTGCTTATTCACCACAACAAGGAGACTATGTTCCCCGCAGTGAACTTCCTGTTTACCAGCGTCAGTTTTTCCCTGACAGGGTTCTAAAGGAAAAGAGTATTTATGCACCTACACTATTTGAAAATGATGGTGTGCGGTTATGGCTTCTTAAAGAGGATGTTGTTGTACTTAATTTTAAGAGTAAAGCCAATACCATAGGTCAGGCCGTGCTCGATGGCATGGAGCAAGCGCTAGATAAAGCTGAAAAAGAATATCAAGGCTTAATTATTTACCAATCCGATGCCAGTAATTTTAGCTCAGGCGCGGACTTAAAAGGGGTGGCATCACTTATTCAAGCCAATAAATTAGATGCTCTGGAAGCCATGATAACGCAATTTCAGCATGTGGCAATGCGTTTAAAGTATTCGATAATTCCCACTATTGCAGCATTGCGTGGTCGCGCCTTAGGCGGTGGTTGCGAATTAATGATGCATTGCAGTGCAGTTGTTGCGGCTTTTGAATCTTACCCTGGTTTGGTTGAAGCGGGTGTCGGTTTAATTCCGGCTGGCGGTGGCTGTAAAGAAATGGCCATGCGAGCAGCCTGTAAGGCAGGTGATGCTGATTTATTGTTGTTTTTACAACCTTATTTCCAGCAAATTGCTACGGCCTTCGTGGCGGGTAGTGCACCTGAGGCGCGTCAAAAAGGTTATTTACGTAACAAAGACTATTGGGTGATGCACCCTAATGAAGTGCTGTATGCAGCGTTAGCTCAAGTTAAACAAATGCAGGCGATGAATTATCAGCCTCCACTTAAAACTCGTTTTAAAGTGGCTGGTCGTGAGGGTCATGCCCGCTTGCAGGCGGGGCTCGTTAATTGGCTTGAGGGTGGATTTATTTCTCAGCATGATTATTTTTTAGCGAATGAATTAGCTGCTGTGCTGTGTGGTGGTGAGGTTAATCAGGGTGAACTGGTGGATGAAAGATGGTTGCTCCATCTCGAGAAAAAAGCCTTTATGACACTGGCAGAAACCTCATTATCACAAGCTCGTATCAGCCATTTATTAGAAACTGGCAAGCCGTTGCGCAATTAAGGAGGCTTAACAATGACAAATGTATATGTAGTTGATGTATTGCGTACTCCTGTTGGAAAAGCACCCAGAGGGGTTTTCAGGCATACGCTGCCGGATGATTTGCTGGCACATACTATGCGCGCTTTGAAAAAGCGTAATCAATCCGTGGATTGGCAAGCTATTGGTGATGTAGTGATTGGTTGTGCAATGCCTGAAGCTGAACAAGGAATGAATGTGGCTCGTATTGCTTCATTACTGGCAGATTTGCCTCAATGTGTGCCTGCGATGACAATTAACCGCTTTTGTTCTTCTGGCGTACAAAGTATCGTTACTGCCGCTGCCTCCATCAGTAATGGCGATATTTCTCTCGCCCTGGCAGGTGGTGTGGAAAGTATGTCAATGGTTCCATTGGGAGGTAATAAGTACACGGCAAACCCAGCCATTTTCAACGATGAGCATGTAGCTATTGCCTATGGTATGGGAATTACCGCAGAAAATGTAGCCAAACGCTGGGAAATCACGCGTGAACAGCAAGATGAATTCGCCGCAGAAAGCCATCGTCGAGCAGTCGCTGCACAACAGCGGGGTGATTTTAAAGACGAGATCACGCCGATGGAAATTACTATGCGCCATGCTGATCTGGCAACTTCTGAAGTAATATGTAAAAAGAAAGTAATTAGCGATGATGAAGGGCCTCGCGCTGATACCTCCTATGAAGCAATTTCTCGTCTTAAGCCAGTATTCGCGGCAAAAGGAACTGTAACGGCAGGTAATAGCTCGCAAACAAGTGATGGCGCTGGTATCGCCTTATTGGCCAGTGAAGAAGCATTAAAACGATATGACTTACAACCCATGGGACGTTTACGTGGTTATGCTGTGGCAGGTGTTGCTCCGGAGGTTATGGGAATCGGTCCTATTAATGCTGTGCCTCTGGCACTGAAACGAGCAGGATTAACCCTGGAGCAAATGGATTGGATTGAACTCAATGAGGCATTTGCTGCCCAGGCGCTCGCAGTGATTAACACACTCGATCTGCCTCGTGATAAGGTGAATCCCTTAGGTGGTGCTATTGCATTAGGTCATCCTTTAGGTGCAACAGGAACAGTTCGTACAGCAACGTTATTGCATGGCCTGCGTCGTACAAAAGGAAAATATGGGATGGTAACCATGTGTATAGGTACAGGTATGGGTGCTGCAGCTGTATTTGAGGCCATCTAAATCAATATTTATCCTCCTAAGGCATCTGGCTCTTAGTCAGATGTTTTATATATAAATTTGTATGACAAGGAACTGTCATGAATGTCATGCTGCTGGAGAAGTTAGGTACACAGTTAAAGCTAACAACGCTAAATCGTCCAAAGCCCAAGCCTGAGCAAATTTTAATAAAAGTAAACGCATGCGGTATTTGTCGCACCGATCTTCATGTTGTAGACGGTGAGCTCCACCATGCTAAACTTCCTGTTATTCCTGGCCATCAAATCGTTGGTGTGGTAGAGAAGTTAGGCGGTCATGTAAAACGATTTACTGTTGGTCAGCGTGTAGGAGTACCCTGGCTTGGTAATAGTTGCGGGCACTGTGAATTTTGTTTAAGCGCTCGTGAAAATCTATGTGATGATGCTCAATTCACTGGTTATCAGATTGATGGGGGTTTTGCAGAATATTGTGTTGCTAATGCGCGATTCTGTTTTCCAATCCCGGAAGGTTATCCCGATGAGCAAGCTGCTCCCTTATTTTGTGCGGGTTTAATAGGGTATCGCGCTTTATTAAAAACGGGTACAGCAAAATATCTAGGTTTTTATGGTTTTGGTGCTGCAGCTCATATTCTCATTCAAGTTGCAAAGTATCAACACCGCAAGGTGTATGCATTTACTAGTCCTGGAGATAAAGCCGCTCAGAATTTTGCGTATAAACTGGGTGCTACCTGGGCTGGTGGTTCAGATGAAGCTGCACCTCGTTTGCTTGATGCTGTCATTATTTTTGCACCTGTCGGTGAATTAGTTCCCGTGGCGTTAAGAGCAGTAAAGAAAGGAGGTATGGTCGTTTGTGCCGGAATTCATATGAGTGATATTCCAGCTTTTCCTTATGAAATTATTTGGGGAGAGCGCACATTATGTTCCATTGCAAATTTGACAAGAAAGGATGGTGAAGAATTTCTTGCATTGGCGCCTAAGATTCCCATTAAAACGGAGGTACATACTTACTCGTTGGCCCAAACCAACCAGGCATTGGATGATTTGAGACATGGCAGATTTACTGGGGCTGCAGTCATTGTTCTGGATAGATAACCTGTGACTACCATTGCTAATGGCTTGGTAGCACAGAATCTTTAATTAGACTTTCCCTTCATCAGGGAATAATTAGTAATCCACGAAGATGTGCCACCACGCAGGCACCTAAATCATTTAAATAATAACCTCCTTCCAGAGCCGAAAGCATACGTCCCTGGCAATGTTTGTCGGCGATCTGTTTAATTTTTTGGGTAATCCACTGATAATCTTCTGTTCTTAGCATTAAATTAGCCATGTCATCTTGATAGTAGGCATCAAAACCCGCGGAAAAAAATATCATGTCTGGTGCAAACTGCTCAATTTGTTGCAACCAAAATTCTTCAACTTTCTCACGAAAGAGTTCTCCGGTGGCGCCAGCTGGAAGTGGAATGTTAAGAATGTGCTGGCTATAAGTCGCTGCGCCGCTGTAAGGGTAAAAAGGATGTTGAAAAGTTGAGCAGTATAGGACACGCTCCTCTTTTTGAAAAATATCTTCCGTGCCATTGCCATGATGAACATCAAAATCAATGATGGCGATACGCTTAAGGTTATATTGCTCTAACGCATGTGCTACACCGATAGCAATATTATTAAACAGGCAAAATCCCATGGCTCTATTATGTTCAGCGTGGTGCCCAGGAGGACGAACATTACAAAAAACAGCGTCTACCGCTTCATTCATGATTAATTCTACGCCATAAATCACAGCCCCTGCAGCTCTTAACGCGGCAGTAAGTGAATGGGGATTCATCATGACGTCGGGATCCAGAGAAACCATGCCTTCTGCGGGTGATATTCTAAAAATATAATCCACATAATCTTTGTCATGGACCCGTAGCAAATGCTCACGCTCAGCCAAGGGCGCTTGATAATAACGCAATTGATGGTGTAAATCAGAATTGGAAACAGCTTCTTCAATGACCTTAAGTCTGGCTGGCTGTTCTGGGTGAAACGCTCCCATTTGATGAAGTAGGCAATCTTGGTGTGAAATAAATCCTATTGTCATTATTCCTTCCTTAATTTTGTACTTATATTAATTGTAGTTCTGAGAGAGAGAATCTCTAGGTACGGACTTATTAATTCAGACGAAGAAGGTTATCTCCATTTGGCTTTGTTGCTTGGATATCCTACGCTTTTAATAAGAGGATAATTTGGGGGTCAGCATGCGAAGTAAGCTTGTTATCGCTGCCTGTCTTTTTGCCAACTCAGTTTTCGCTGATGTAATTGTTGGTTTTTCTGCCTATGAAAATGGGGATTACACAACGGCCTATTCCCATTTGGTTCAAGCCGCTAATGAGGGTAATGAAGAGGCAATGTACTTACTGGGTCGCATGTATCAATATGGCTTGGGAGTGATTAAGGATGATGTAAAAGCCAGAGACTGGTATGAAAAATCAGCAAAAAAAAATAATGCACTCGCACAGCTGAGCTTGGGCTTTCTTTATGACAATGGTAAAGGTGTCAAACAAAATTTTCAGCAAGCCTTTTACTGGTATATGAAAGCAGCTGAACAAGGTAATCCAATTGCTCAGCGTAATATTGGGTTAATGTATGCTGTGGGAGATGGTGTTGAAGCAAATGAAACGAAGGCATTTGAATGGTTTAAAAAATCAGCTGAACAAGGTTATGCTCGTGCCCAGGTTAATTTAGGCTATCAATATATGATGGGACAAGGTGCCCCGAAAGATGTAGAGAAAGCGTTATATTGGTATGAAAAGGCTGCCGAACAAGGGGATGCAAAGGGCCAATATAGTCTTGGTCTTTTATATACGGGTAAATATGGCATTGCACAAAACCCACGGGCTGCCGCTTATTGGTTTTCTAATGCTGCCAATCAAGGCCATAAAAATGCACAAGCTTATTTGGCTTATCAATATTTAAAAGGGCTAGGTGTGGAACAGGATGCTGAAAAGGCTGCTTACTGGTACCATGCTTCTGCAGAGCAAGGGAATGCTCAGGCACAAGCCGAGTTAGGTCAACTTTTACTGAGCGGCACTGGCATTGATAAAGATTATCAGCAAGCAGCTTATTGGTTTAGTAAGGCGGCCAGTCAAGGTAATGCCATGGCTCAAGGAAAGCTTGGCTATCTTTATTTGGCAGGATTGGGTGTGAATAAAGATCTTAGCAAGGCCTACGCCTGGTTAAAACTTGCTGCTGCGAATAAAAATGAACAGGCTGCCAAAGAGCTGTCTCGTTTAGAGCCGGCACTTTCTCCGCAAGAGAAACAAGTAGGTGATCAACTCTTTCAGCAAATGCAAAAGAAAAATTAATTGTTCTCACAGCGTATCGAATCCTCTGTAGTCCTTCCAGGCAAGATCTTCACGTATATAATTGGTAACTTCAGCAAGTGGAGGCCCATTCTTCAACCATTTATCAAACTCTTCAAGCTGCTCTTGATTACCACAAGCAAAAATTTCGACCCGGCCATCCGCCAAATTTCGCGCCCAGCCATTGATTCCCAGTCTTTTGGCCTCTTCCTGTGCTGAAGCTCGAAACCATACTCCTTGAACTTTTCCCGAAATATAACAGTGCATACATAGTTGTTTATTCATAGCTTCCTCTATTTCAATTGATGATGCTTGGTTTGAGGTTGATTCTAAAAGCATAGGATAAATTATTATCTACATCCTGCCTACAACTCTCTTTGCTGATCGGTCGTAATGCTTGGTATCCTTAGTTTGTTCAGGTTATTATCGGCTTCAAGTTGATTGGTTAGTAATCAATCAAGTATAATACCGCTATTTTCAACTCATACATTCCTATGAAATATTTTGCTTCTCTTCTACTTCTGGCATGTCATGTCATTTATGCACAGACTTTTCCTGTTAAATTGGGTGATAATACAAGAGTTGACATTATTAAACAGTCAGGCCGTGGCAAAACCCTTGTTCATTTGCATGAAAATGAAGTTACTGCTTTGCAGGCTGCGAAAATATATGTGAAACGTAATGGCGGTACATTAATAACGTTGAAGCATTCTGGAAAGCGTAATATTGTTTTTTATTTGCACGGGGTGCGTTATGAATTTGATCCCAATCGCATTTTTACCAATAAAGGAATTACCAAAACTCTAAAACAGTTTGGGCCATACTCCCGCGAAGCTCATCATGAAGTAAGAAAGCTGGCAAGAAAAATTATTTGTCTAATCCCTGCAGGGAAAGTCATTGCTGTTCATAATAATCGGGGATACTCCATTAAAGAATATTTTCCTCACCATCCACTGGCCGCAGATGCAAGGGCTTTAAATTACATTCCTAAGTCAAGTTACCGTAATTTTTATTTTGTGACCCAGGGGCGAGATTTCAGTCGATTGAAAAATTCCCATTTTAATGTCGCTTTACAAGCTAATGGAGCAACAGATGATGGCTCTTTATCTTATTATTTAAGTAATAAAGTCTACATTAATATTGAAACGGCTTATGGAGCGTTGAAGGAACAGCTAAAAATGCTTGATGTTGCTTGAGTTCCAGTCACGGTTTGGTTTTATATTTAAGGCGAATTTAAACTTTCTCGTATTACAGTGACTGAAATATTTCCTTTTTTATCTTTGCTTCGTTTAATGACGGTGTAGACCGTCAAACTTAATTCCTGGCTTGTAACAAAAGCAACACTTAGAAAATATTGACTCTCAATGGTTACTTGCTCACTTCGAATATTCAGCTTTTGTAAGAGAGAGCCCAGATTTTTGGTATCCTGAAATCCTTTATCGCCACGAGCTTCAATGATTTCATTCACCTGCGATTGATTTAAGCCATTACCCAGGCTTGCCAAAATTTCCTGAGGCGCCGTGTTAATATTAACGGGGGTTACTTCTGGCAAAACAGTAAGAAAATTAGCTAACGTTAAATAAAGTTGCGCCGTCACGTCTTTTATTAACCGCAATTCCGATAAATGCTGTAATAATTGTTGGGCTGGATAATAAGGTGGTTTTTGATGTAAATAATAATGCAGAAATTCATCCTGACCTCTCCCAGGTTGATAAGGGGTTATCCAGTGGTAAATTGCCAAAACCAGTTGTCCTCTTTGTGCAGGGTTGAGTTTGGTTGGAATTTTCTCTAATAACTTTAAGAAGGTAGAGGCATATTTTTTATCGGTCAAATTGTTTACGTTAAAACGCGATTGCAAATCATACAAGGCGCCTTTTACAACGAACTCTGGATAAATAGCTTGTAATTGTCGCGGAAAATCTAGAATTTTTCCTGCATTATCACTGAGGGTATAGTTTTTTTTTGTACTTAATTGATTAAGTGACCAGAAAGAAACTGCCTGAGATGCCAGGTAGAGTTTATCGCTAAGGATACCTAAACGGATTCGATAAATATCCAGCTGCAGACGAGTACTCATCGCTGTGGCGGCAATGGCGACCATCGTCATAATAAATAATGCCGAGATAAGAGCACTTCCAGTCTGATTAAGTTTATTGCACAGCATACAAAGCCTCTGGAATGATAAAGAGTAAACTGATTTTGTCCCAATCTTTTAGCGTCAGATTAATTTGAATTGCTTTGGGCAAGGGTTCGGCTTTTTGATTTTGTTGCACAGCATTTTCACGCCATTCTGGCAGAACCTGTAAATTATGATTTAAATAGGCAAATCGACACGTCACAAGATTGTCCAAAACAATTCTGTCTTCATATCTATCTCTATTGGTGGAATCAAGCGTTGACCAAATACGACGTAAAAGTTGGTTATTGTTGCAAATATAAGCAATACGTTGCAGGTTACTTCTTTTTTCAAGACTATGAGGATTTTCAAAACCCAGTTTTGTAAGCTCAAAATACTGAGGCTGCCCAATAAAAGCAGGAAATAAATGCATTTCATTACCGAAAACAGCACGAGGAATTGCCTGTGTCGTATCTCTTTCTATTAGCAGTAAGGCAAGTTGGATATTATTAAGCCGATCAGCTTGTTGATTTACCCTTGCTCTGGTGTTGAACGCATAATACATCACGGAAGAGGTAACTGTAGCCAGGATAGCAAACACTGCCAAAGCGATTAAAATTTCAATTAATGTAAAACCTGCTTTCTTATTCATGATGATACCGAAAGGCTATCAGGGGAGTTGTAAAAGGGCCGGCCTGATTCTTACTGACGGTTATTGTAATTTGCTGGACAGATTTTATCGCTGTCGCACTACTTTTGACACGAAAAAACCAGCGCTGTCCGAGCATCATGGTCGATTCAGTGAGTTCCTGACTGGATGAGGGGGTTAATAAACCCAGTTGTACCATTGACACGCCCTGCATAGCTACCCAATGACTGATTGCTTTCTCTTGAATTCGTTGTGTACTTGCTACATTTTGTGCAGTAGCTTTAAGAAGAGCCGTTAGCGCAATAGCGATAATGGCTAAAGCCAGGAGCACTTCAATAAGTGTAAACCCTGAATTGTTTAGGGATGGGAGCTTTTTCATGAGACTTGAGGCAACACAAGGGCAATCTGTCCGTTATGATTACCAACCAAAGTAGCCAGTTTAGGTTTCTGGGTGGTCCCAAAATATAAAGTAAACGCGGTCATGTCGCCGGAAGCACTGATAATAATATCTGGAGATTGACGATTATTTTTTGGATTTTGAAATTTCATAACAAGATTATTTGGAAAAGTTTGTGTGTGAAAGATTGATCTTTCAGACATGGGTTTCCAGATGTCGTGTTCAAAACGGAAGGTTTGATATCGATCCTGGTTTACACTAACTCCAAATGGTTTCATTTCAATAATAGCACGGTGCTGCAGCAGTTTAATGTAATTGGCGAATTGCTCTGCCGTAATAATAACACGGCGGGACGCACCAAAATCTCCAAAAGCTAACAATGCAAAACTAATGGTGATGCCGATAATAATCAGCACCACCAGGATTTCAATGAGAGTAAAGCCTTTAGCGTGCATTCCAATTACCTATTTCGGCATTAACACCGGTTCCGCCGGGTTGTCCATCTGCACCAAGAGTAAAGACATCAACTTCACCGTGTTCACCGGGATTTAAATAGAGGTAATCACGGCCCCAAGGATCCTTGGGCAAAGAATGTAAGTATTGTTTCCAGTCCCGCGGTGCAGGATTAGAAGTAGGTTTCTCAACCAGAGCAATTAAGCCTTGATCAGTGCTTGGATAGATACCATTATCCAATTTATAAAGGTCAAGTGCGTTCTGAATCGCCAAGACATCTTGTTTTGCCTTAACAACTCTGGCTTCGTCAGGGCGACTAATAATTTTAGGCACCACAATAGAGGCCAGAATACCAAGAATGACTACAACCACCATAATTTCAATTAAGGAAAAGCCACTTTCTTTGCTCATTAAAAACTCCTAAATAATTGCTAAATCTAAAATTAAGTTACTAATTGTTCCATCGAAAAGATAGGTAACAGGGTTGCCAGCACGATAAACAACACAACAGCCCCCATCAATAAAATGACTAAGGGCTCTAACAGCGTTAATGCAGTATCAATGAGTCGCTTCACTTCGCTATCCAGATGGGACGCCGCACGCTCCATCATCGTTGCAATTTGTCCACTTTTTTCACCACTGGCAATTAAATGAATCGCCATTGGATTTAAAAAACCTGTTTCTTTAAGAGCCTGACTTATAGCAGTCCCCTCCCGTACACGAACAGTTGCCTGATCAAAGGCATTGCGCATGACAAGATTGCTAATCAGACTTGCTGAAACACGCATGGTTTCAAGTACACTTACCCCTGCGGCAAACAATATACCAAAGGTATGAATATAGCGGGCTACATTCACTGACCTCGTTAAATAAGACGTTACAGGTAACTTCAATAGAAGCCTATGCCAGGCTGTTCGAATATTAACATTGCTGAGGCTTTTTTTGAAAGCAATCAAGAACAAAGTGAGTAATAATAAAACAATCAGGCCATAGGATTTGAGAAAGTCACTAATAGTAATTAAAACTTGAGTCATTCCAGGTAATGATTGACCACTACTGGTGAAAACTTCAATAATTTTAGGCACTACAAAGGCTAACAGAAAGCTGATAATGGCAGTTGACACAATAACCATCAAAGAGGGATAAATAAGGGCTTGCTGGATCTTTTGCCGTGTTTCCTGCTGATTTTCCGTATAATCAGCAAGTTTTTCCAACACCAAGTCCAGGCGTCCTGTTTGTTCTCCAGCGCCCACTGTTGCCCGATATAACTCGGGAAAGGCATTGGGATATTCTCCCATAGCCTGCGCCAAGGCATAGCCTTCTACGACTTTCGCACGAACGCCTATAATTAATTCACGTACTTTATCTTTTTCAGTTTGTTCACTTACACCTCGTAAGGATTCTTCAACAGGAATACCTGCAGCAAGTAAAGTGGCCAATTGTCGCGTGAAGAGAGCAAGATCTTGTGAGGATAACTTATCTTTGCGACGAACTCGCTGTTGTTTGGCTAAAGTGCGAATTTGGGTGGGAATCATACCTCGTTCACGTAATAATTGCCGTGCATGACGTTCAGAATCAGCTTCAATTACGCCTTTTGTGGTATTTCCTGTTTTACTTAGCGCTTGATAATGATAGGCGCCCATGGGTTGGTTCATAAATAGTTGAAGATTAATCAGTTTAATCTATTGGGTTTAGTAAGTCACTTAAGGTAGACTAGCTGTGGCCAATCTTGGAGGAAAAAATGAGTAAAGATATAGTACTTGCGGCAATAAAAGAACATGATGCCAAATTTATTGACTTGCGATTTACCGATACTCGAGGAAAGGAGCAACATATCACCATTCCAGTATCTGCGGTTGATGAGGATTTTATTGAAAATGGAAAAATGATAGATGGATCGTCAATTAAAGGTTGGCAAAAAATTCATCAATCTGATCTGGCTCTAGTTCCAGATCTGGATACCATTCTGCCAGATCCTTTTTATCAAGATAGTACCTTGATTATTCGCTGTAATGTCGTTGATCCCCAAACCATGCTAGGGTATGACAGAGATCCCCGCTCTATTGCAAAACGTGCTGAAGCCTATTTACAATCCACTGGAATTGCGGACACAGCCTACTTTGGCCCAGAACCTGAGTTTTTCCTGTTTGATAGTGTGCGTTGGGGCACTAATATACGCGGCTCCTTTTACGAAATAGACTCTGATGAAGGCCAATGGAACTCAGAAAAAGTTTTTGAGGGTGGAAATATTGGCCACAGACCAAGTGTTAAAGGTGGCTATTTTCCCGTGCCACCAGTTGATTCGTCACAAGATATTCGTTCCGCTATTTGCTTGACGCTTGAAGCATTAGGTTTGGTTGTTGAAGCCCATCATCACGAAGTCGCTACGGCGAATCAGTGTGAAGTAGCAATGCGCTTTAATACGTTGATGAAAAAAGCAGATGAACTGCAATTATTGAAATATGTTATTCATAATGTTGCCCATAATTATGGAAAAACAGCCACCTTTATGCCCAAACCTTTAGTAGGCGACAATGGAAATGGAATGCATTGCCACCAGTCTTTAGTCAAAGATGGGGTGAATTTGTTTGCTGGGGATCAATATGCTGGTTTATCTGAAACAGCCCTTTATTACATTGGTGGAATTATCAAGCATGCCCGTGCATTAAATGCATTAACCAATCCCGCAACAAACAGTTACAAACGATTGGTACCGGGTTTTGAAGCGCCTGTTCTTTTGGCTTATTCAGCGCGCAATCGTTCAGCCGCCATTCGCATTCCTCATGTAAGTAATCCCAAGGCTCGTCGTATTGAAGTACGTTTCCCCGATCCGATGGCCAATCCTTATCTTGCTTTTGCAGCAATGATGATGGCAGGACTTGATGGCATTCAGAAGAAGCTTCATCCGGGTCAACCCATGGATAAAGACTTGTATGACTTACCACCAGAAGAGTTAATTGATATACCCACTGTATGTAGTTCCCTTGAACAAGCAGTATATCATCTGCAAGAAGATCAAGAATTCTTGCTGCAAGGAGATGTATTTAGCAAAGATTTTATCAAAAGTTATATTGAGCTTCGCGAAGCAGAAATTTCAATGCTTAGAAGTATGGTACATCCACTTGAATTTGAATGGTATTACAGCCTCTAAATAGTGAGCAGGCTGTATTTTATTCTGTTGACTTTGGTTGTGAACCCCCTGTTTGCTGAAATTTATCAGTGGGTTGACAGCCAGGGTGTTACTCATTTTAGTGATACTTCTCATGAAAGTGCTAAAAAAATTGAGTTACCATTAATTTCATCGTTTTCTTCCCCTTCAACGGTAAAACCTCAAAAGAACACTCAGCAGCTGCAAAGCTCAACACTTTATGAGATAACCATTGTTCAACCTAAAAATGAGGCAACAATTCGTAATAATCTCGGAGAGCTGACCGTTGTTGTAAAAATAAATCGGCAACTAGAAGCAAAAGAGACGCTTATATTATTTTGTGATGGCAAAATAATCAGGAAAACGCATAAAAAATGGACCTTTCAACTAAAAGGAGTTGAGCGCGGAACTCATGAACTGCTTGTAAAAATTCTAGATGAGAAGGGCAAAGAACTGACAACAAGTAAGTCAATTGTTTTTTTTATGCACAGAGCCTATCGTAAAAAAATATAGTTGCGTACATTTACTTTAATTGGTTGTAGATAATTGATGGGATTAAATAGGAAATTTTACATGAATAATGATGAGAATGACGTCAATTGGTTGTCCCTTCCATTGGATACGTGGCGTGAGATATTCAGTTTTTTAACAGCTGAAGAGCTTGCAATTGCCAGCCTTAGTTGTAAGAAAATTCATGCCATTAGTATGGATGAACAAGTTCAGGCAAAATCCCCATGGCAGATTACAGATTATCGCCCGGGTAAAGCTGAATTAATTAAACGATATCAAATGTCATTTACTACTCCAAGCTATTTAAAAGATAGTCAATGGATTACTACCATAGCTAGTACGACTTCACAGGCTATTGTAGCAACTATAGCTGGTTGGGAATGGCTTGATCTTGTAAATGAAAAATACTCCGAAATTATAGAGGGTGGGGATCTTCAAGGAATGTTAGCTAAAAGCGCAAGCGGATTAATAGCGGCTGATAATGGAATTGGGTCGTATGCTCATGTATTTGATACTACTCAAGGTAATATAAGATGCACGATAGCATTTAAATATCCTCAGCAATCTGTCTTAGGTTTTTTAACGGATGACAGATTAATTACTGGAGAATGGGGAGGTTATCCTAAGGTAAAATCCATTTTCATATGGAATTCTTCAACAGCTAAGCTAATAAAGCAAATTTCTATCCAAATAATGGGTTTTCGTATTGCTGTTTTAGATAACCAACACGTAGCACTACTTGTTCGTGATTATCGAAAAAATGTTGATAGTCTCAACGTTTTGAATATTGATAGTGAACTATGGACAGCTACATTAGATGAACAACCTTTCGGAAGCTTCGTTGATTTCATTGCCTTAGGCAATCAATATATTGTTAGCGCCTTGGAGTACAATGGCCTGAAAATTTATGATGCATTTCAGGGAACTTGCCTAACGCATATTTCAGAGCAGCACTATAACAGTTGCAGTTTAGTCCCTTTGAATGCCAGACAGTTTATTAGCTACAGCACAGAGTCTTATTCCTCCTATTTTGAAAAAAATCAATTAACAACCATGCGTATATGGGATGCAGTGACTGGTAAATCAATGGCGATTGCAAATGAACTCCAGAAGACAAGTCCTTCCTGCATCAGTGTCCTCCCAGATGGTAAGCTATTGACTTATAAAGATAAAAAACTTACCTTGTGGTCTTTTCCCCTATTTAAGGGAAATAAAACAGTGAAAGAAGGGAGTCAGGAGCAAAACATCTTGAATAATATCTGCAATATTATTTAGAAAGCGCCTAAGGGTTGGAAAATCAGTCAGCGTTAAAATCAGACTTTTAAAACACGACGATAGATGCTGAGCCTTCAGGATGACTCTCATCAAAATCATGTAGTTTTTCAGTGGGTTTACAAGTGCCCGCCCTTTGTTGAAATACAGTATTGATATTAGGATAATTTTTGCGAATTTCTACTGGGATATTAGCTGATGGTGGGGGAGTGTTAGGCTTTCCCGTATTTCCAATATTCATTGCCAATAATTCTTCTCTTGTATATCTTATCTTCATGTCTGAGCTTTGCGGTAAAAAAGAGGAAAGAATGATATCAAAAAGAACTGAGAGTTGAAAAGATATCCAGGTAATTAGTAATTTTAGTCATCTGCATCAAGCAATTAAATAGGATCTCTTGGTAAAACTCTCCCTTGAAATTATTAATTTAAACCCATATATACCGGTCTAACCCAATTATTTTATTAAAAAATCTGGAGATTTATAAATGGTGAGTAAGCAGCAAACAATGGGCTTTCAAACTGAAGTAAAGCAAATGTTGCATTTAGTCGTTCATTCCCTGTATTCCAACAAAGAGATATTTTTACGTGAATTAATTTCAAATGCTTCGGATGCCTTGGACAAGCTACGCTTTCTTGCTCTCTCAGATTCTTCTTTATATGAAGGAAATTCTGATTTGCGTATCGTTGTTGATTTTAATGAAAAGAATCGCACTATTAGTATTAAAGATAACGGTATTGGTTTAAGTTGGGATGAAGCTGTTGAGAACTTAGGAACGATTGCAAAATCAGGTACCAAAGAATTCGTCAGTCATTTAACCGGAGAAAGTGCAAAAGATGCTCATCTAATTGGTCAATTTGGAGTGGGATTTTATTCGGCATTCATTGTCGCCGATAAAGTTACTGTAAAAAGTCGTCGAGCAGGACTTAAACCGGAAGAAGGTATTGTTTGGCAGTCCAAGGGTGAGGGCGAATTTACTATTGGCCAGGAAAAGAAAGCGGAACGGGGTACTGAAGTTATTCTTCATTTAAAGAAAGAGGAGGATGAGTTCTTAAGTGATTGGCGGTTGCGCAACATTATTACTAAGTACTCTGATCATATCTGTTGGCCAGTGGTCATGAAAAAAAGAGAGGATGAGAATAAGGAAACCAAGGAATTTGAAACTGTCAATAAAGCTACTGCACTGTGGACATTACAGAAGAATGAAATCAGTGATGAAGATTACAAAACACTTTACAAGCATATTTCTCATGATTTTCAGGATCCTTTAATCTGGTCACACAATCATGTCGAAGGAAAACAGGATTACATCAGTTTACTGTATATTCCTTCCCATGCACCTTTTGATTTGTGGCAACAAGAAATGAAGCACGGTTTAAAACTATATGTAAAACGTGTGTTCATTATGGATGATGCCTCCCAGTTTCTGCCAAGATATTTACGCTTTGTGAAGGGAATTGTTGACGCAAGTGATTTGCCATTAAATGTTTCGCGTGAAATTTTACAAGAAAACAAACAGGTTGAGGCAATTAAATCGGCTTGTACCAAACGGGTACTTTCCATGTTGGAAAAATTGAGTAATCAAGAGCCAGAAACCTATCAAAAATTTTGGGATGAATTTGGTTTGGTTCTTAAAGAAGGACCTATTGAAGAGTACAGTAACCGTGAAGCCGTTGCCAAATTATTACGCTTTGCTACTACCAAAAGTGACTCTGAGAAGCAGAATGTATCGTTAACGGATTATGTGTCGCGTATGAAGGAAGGGCAAGATAAAATCTACTATCTGACTGCATCCAGTTACAATGCTGCGAAGAATAGTCCACATCTTGAAATTTTTAAGAAAAAGGACATTGAAGTGTTACTCTTAACCGATCGCATTGATGAGTGGCTGGTAGGCTACATGAGTGAGTTTGATGGCAAGAAGTTACAATCAGTCAGCAAGGGTAAAATTGATTTGGATGTTGCCGATGCACCTGAAATTAAAAAGCAGGAAGAGACTCTTGCACCGATGCTTAAGCAAATTAAAGAGGTATTAGGTGATAGAGTGAAAGAGGTGCAATTAACCAATCGCTTGACTGAGTCGCCAGCTTGTATTGTTGCTGATGAGCAGGATATGGGATTAGAAATGCAACGCATCCTGCAAGCTGCAGGACAACAAGTGCCTCAGGCCAAACCTATTTTTGAAATCAATCCAGAACATACGCTAATCAAACGCCTGCATGGTATAGAAGACGACAGTCGTTTTGCCGAATGGGTGGTTATGTTGTTTGAGCAAGCTGTACTGGCCGAGGGAGGACAATTGGATAATCCTGCTGATTTTGTCAGTCGAGTTAACAAGCTTTTACTAGAGGCTTAACTATTGTTTTTTGACTATATCTGGTTCAGTTAAATTTATCCTGCATGCTTAGCCATGCAGGCTCCATCCTTTCTCCATGCAATCATGACAAATTTCTATCTACATGAAGTAACGAGTTAAATGATACGAAGAAATCAGGGATATTACCTGGAATGGGACGTAATGAGGCATTGAATAATAATTTGTTCATTTTTGTTCATGCTGTCTTAATGTTTATATAATATACTGTGTTGAATGCGTTAAGATGAGTTAGAACATGCCTAAAGTTAAAGTGATTACTGGTAATTATAGAGAAGTCTGTAATAAGTTATTCTCCAAAGTTGCTGCAGATGGTTTCTGTGCAGGATCCTCATTTCAAGAAGCGGGTGATGAAATTTTAAAGGATATTCCCCGAGGTTACTTTGTCAGTTCAAATGGTAGAACCCATAAAGATTTAATGTCTACCTGGATAAATCCCAAAGTATCTAAAGCTTATAGCCAGGGAAATATTAATGCTTCTTTTTTCTTGCTTCCGTTCCAGAACTTCCTAACAAGTGTAGAAAATGAGCCTTATTTGGAAGAAATAAAAAAAAGTAAACAGCTAAATATGGAGTCCTATTTCTTCATGGATAGAAAAAATTTAAAAGAGATAAATTTTGCTTTTTATGACGATGAGGGGATTCCGTGCGGAGTATTCTTTATCTATTCTACACTTGCTCCGCAGCTTTGGTCCGCAGCTATAATACGCAATACTCCTGCAGCACCTGAAGAAAGAGAAGTTCTCTTTATGTCTGCGGAGAAAATAATTAAACACCCCGGAGATAAAGTGGTCAATGGTGGTGAGGCAAACAAACTTTTTTTGAGTTTCTTACGTTCCAAAAAAATTAAAAATATATTCGCGGGAATTATTAATAACAATGGAGCAGTTAATAACGCTAATCCTGAGCTATTAAAAGACATCACTCACTTACATCTTTGTCAAGCAGATATTGATGAGAAAACGAGGCAGCTTCGCATCCTAAAGGATAAAAAATTATCGGCTAAACAATTTAAAGTATGTCGATTGTTATTGCAGGAAAAACAGAAAAAAAATATTGAAATAACTAACAATTGGGTTCACTCTTGGAAGGAAGAGCACTCATATCCAGAGCTCGATCAAGCAGCTTCTCAATCCTTTTGGCAAAGGAATATTGGTAAAATTACTGTTGGTGCAGTAGCTGTTTTGGCCACAATAGGGCTTATATTAACGTTGACAGGAGTTCTAGCGCCACTTGGAATAGCTCTGGGCGGAGTAGCTGCTATTTTAGGCATTGTCGGTGCATCTATTGCTGGTGTTACGGCTGTGACTAGTGCTATAAAAACAGTACTGGATGAAAAAAAATTAGCAGATTATCAAGCTGAAATAAAAAGCATTGAGTTTACAGGACAAAAAAAGATTCAAGAAGTCAGCGAAAAAATGGATTTTGCAAATAATTCTGAACAAATTGCCCATGCTATCTTATTTGCTGACTTTAGCGCAGAAGAATTTGATACGCTCATGCAACAGCTGGAAAAAGCAGAGACAGTATTGGAAGAGGATTTACCTTCCGATTTTCAAAAGCAAGTTCAGGAACTAGAAACGGTAGTAGGCTTTCCTGAAGTCGCTACCGTTGCTGAACAACTTATTAGCAGCATACCCTCATCTCCCAAGGACATCATGGAAAAATCACAACCCACTACTAATCTTAACGGTACTATTACTGAAGACGTAGTATCTACAGGACTTGAGAGTAAATAGCTGTTTAGAGGAGTGTAAAATGGTGAGTTCATTTTTTGACAAAGATGTCCACTCTTCTGCTTATACCAGGCTATTAACAGAAAATGAGAAAAAAATGCGCCGAGAGCGGATTTCTCAAGCAGAAAAGGCGTTGCAACAATTCAAGCAGGAAATAGATGAGCGGTCCAAAAAGCTAAATCAAATCTCTTATTTTATTAAGGCCAAACATAAACTTTATGATCAACTGGTAATAGAGTTCCAAAACTCTCCTTCATCACAATTAGCTGAAGAGTTGGCTACTTTAGAACAGGCAATTAAGGAGCTTGACACGATGCTTGAGCAGAGTCACCCAGAGCAGGTTATTGCCCGTTTAAGTTCTCGATACGAGGAGTTAAAGGCCGAGTTTGAACAAAAAAAATCGGCCACTTAATGGTATAGAAACAATTAATTATCAGAGAGTCTTTTCAGCATTTCTATAAAACCTCTCCTTACTTGAGAAATTGAGAAAAGGGAAAAGCTCGCCAGAGTTGTTGGAGGCAAATTTAATCGAGTTTCTATTATCACGCCCATGCAAAATTTATAACAAATATTTAATTGTTATTTGCAAAAATAGAATTTTATTCATAAGGTTAAAGCAGTAGGTTTAGTTTAGAATTTTATAGGATTAGCAATGCAGGGAGCTAATATGACAACATCCAACTTTGATCAAAATAAAGCAGAAAAGTTTGCTGAAAATTTACTAACGATGATGAATCAGGCAGCTTTAACATTGATGCTCTCAATTGGTCATCGCACCAAATTATTCGATATCATGAGCAAAATGCCCTTTTCTACTAGCACTGAGATTGCTAAAAAAGCTAATCTGCAAGAGCGTTACGTGCGAGAATGGTTAAATGCATTGGTTGCCGGAGGTATTATCAGCTATAACGCAGATAACAAAAGTTATGGATTACCAGCGGAGCATGCAGCATTCTTGACGCGAGACGCTTCTCCTAATAACTTCGCAGTGATCGCTCAATTTATTCCTGTACTTGCCTATGTTGAAGATTCATTGGTGAACGCGTTTATTCATGGGGGTGGTATTCCTTATGAAGCTTACCCGCGCTTCCACGAAGTAATGGCAGAAGAAAGTGGACAGACTATCTTATCGGCGCTTCTCGATGAAATTTTACCTTTAATAGAAGGGGTGCTCCAAAAACTGAAAGAGGGTATCAACGTGTTAGATATTGGTTGTGGTTATGGGAACGCTTTAACTCTTATGGCAAAAAATTTCCCTAATAGTCAATTTACTGGTTATGATTTATGCAAGGAAACAATAGAGCATGCACAAAAAATAGCCAATGAAAACGCATTAACCAATATACAATTTATTCAAAAGGATTTGTCTGATTGGCATGAAAAAGAAAACTATGATTTGATTACTGCCTTTGATGTTATTCATGATCAAGCAAAACCTGCCAAGGTATTAAAAGGAGTTTTTAATGCTTTGAAGCCTGATGGTGTTTTTCTTATGCAAGATATAAAATCCTCCAGTAGAGTGGAAAAAAACATTGGTAGTCCTATAGCACCTTTTATTTACGCAATTTCCTGTATGCATTGTATGACTGTTTCGCTCTCGCAAAATGGAGCTGGATTGGGTGCGGCGTGGGGAGAAGAATTAGCAGAACAAATGCTAAAAGAGGCTGGTTTCAATAACGTTGAAAAGCATTATTTAGAACACGACATTATGAATACTTATTATATTGCAAGAAAATAGTGTAGCTACAGCGTGATTTTTAGCCATAGAATGATGTTTAAGTAGTCAAATGAACGTGAGGGATGTGTAAAATTTGTAAGCATCGCTCAGAGCTTGTCCGCGGAGCCAGGATGGAAATTATGCTAAAATACTAGACCCCGCGGACAAGCCGCGGGGCGTAAGCAGAGATGTGATTAAGAGACAGATGTTAAGTTGGGCTGATTATTTTTTCCCACTAATAGATTTGATGATTACTCGTCCGTTAAACGAAAATATTTTGTGCCAAAGTAACGTTGTAATTTTTTTCGGATGGTGCCGCGGCTGATTCCAAGCATTCTAGCGGCTTGTAGTTGATTACCACGTCGTTTTTCCATAACAGCTTGCAAAAGAGGCGGTTCAACTTCTGAGAGAATCATGTCATAAAGATCATCAATGGGTTTATTTTTATTCTCAGCTAAAAAACGCGTTACCAAACTATAAACCAGGTCTTGAAGACCTTGATCTTGTTTCACACTTTGAGAAGAAGAGGCTTGTGTATCAATGACATTCATCATAACTTCCTTATTCTAGTTAAATCATTCTATCCAAAATACTTTCATCATCATATGAAAGCAAAATTTATTGTACATGAAGGTTAATTGATAATCTAGAAGTAATCAAAAAAAGGCGTCTTATCCTGTTAATTCCTGCTTCACCAACTGTGCTAAACTGCAATCGGCTTTCTCATGGGAAAGGGAAAGTTTAAGTTGTTTAAGACGTGCTACCATACGTGCAATGACTTCATCATCTGTAAGCAATTCAGTGACTATTCGACTTAATTCCCGGGGGCTACAGTCATACTGCAAAAGTTCGGGTACAACCATTTCATTTTTTAATAAATTACATAGTCCTAAATATTTAACTTTTAACACTTGCATCGCCGCTATATAACTAATGAGTGAAGCTTTATAAATAATACACATGGGCTTTTCCAGTAGAGCGCATTCTAATGAGGCTGTGCCGGAAGCGACTATAACACAATCACTGCAGGCTACTACCTCAGTTGCTCTGCCTATCACAAAGGAAATACTTAAATTCGTTTTATTTTTAAAATAAGACGGTATGAGACTGGGCTTTAAGCTTTGTGCAATAGGAATGACAAAATGTAAATCGGTGTGTTGCTGAGTTAATATTTCAGCGGTTTCAACTAAAACCGGCATATGCTTTTCAATTTCATTCCTTCTGCTACCAGGTAACATGGCAATAATGCGTTTATTAGTGGGTAAATTTAAGTGTATCCGCGCTGTTTCCACATTATTGCAATGTTGGATTTTTTCAACGAGCGGATGGCCTACAAAAGATACTGGAACACCGGCTTTTTGATAAAGCGCTTTTTCAAAAGGAAGAATCACGGCCATTCTATCAATAGTTGCGCGAATGGTTTTAATGCGATTTGCCTTCCATGCCCAAATTTGCGGACTAATATAGTATAAAATACGAATACCCAATTTTTGTTTGGCAAATTTAGCCAGGCGTAAATTGAAGCCGGGATAATCAACCAAAATCAATAAGTCTGGCTTTATTGTTTCAAGATGATGTTTAATCGCGTTGAAGGCCTTTTTTATCACTTTAAGATGACGGATTACTTCAGTTAAACCGGTGACACCAAAGCGGGCCAAGTCACTTATAAGATGAACGCCTGCATTTTCCATATGACGCCCACCAATGCCACTAATTTGTAACTCTGGTTGCCACGTCTTAAGTTGATTCACTAAATGGGCCGCATGAATATCACCAGATTCTTCGCCGGCGATAATTACAACTCGTCTAGCAGAAGGCATTTCTTAGATCTAAATTAGTGTGAATTAAAGAGGTAATTTTTGCAGCAACCTCCAAGGCGTCACGCCCTTCTTCACCAGTCACTAAGGGCGTGGTATTATTTTCAATGCAGACTAGAAATGCCTTTATCTCTTCTAGCAAGGCATCACCTTTCTCAAAGACAGATTGATGCCTTGTAATCTCAGGAATGCCGGGAAACATTTCTCCCTCACCTTTTTTAAAAACGGCAAATTGCTTATTCTGATAATCAATTGAAATATAGGAATTGGGTTGGAAAATTCTGGTTTTACGTTCAGTTTTAAAACTAATACGACTGGCGGTGACATTAGCAACGCAGTGATTTTCAAACGTTAATCGAGCATTCGCTATATCGATGGATTTTGACAGAATAGGTGCTCCTTGCGCATCAATACTAATAATAGGACTTTTGACGATTGCCTGAATTAGATCAATATCATGAATCATCAAATCAAGGATGACATTGACATCTGTGCCTCGGGGATTAAAAGGAGCCAATCGTTGAGATTCTATAAATAGCGGATGTTCCAGGTGAGTGTCTAAAGCCAGTCTGGCCGCATTAAAGCGTTCAAGATGGCCAACTTGCAATTTAACTTGATGTTGTGTCGCCAGCGCAATTAACTCATTGGCTTGTGCAACAGTTTCTGTAATTGGTTTTTCAATTAAAACGTGGATGCCTTGTGCAAGACATTCTTTGGCTATTTCATAGTGTTTGTTGGTAGTTGCAGCGATACTTACTGCCTCTACTTTACCAAAGAGTTCGTGATAATCAAAAAAGGCAGGAACATTCAGTTCCTGGGAAACCTGCTCGCAAACCTCTCGGTTTACATCACAAATGGCAACTAAATCAGCATTGGGTAATATTTGGTATTTTTGAGCGTGAAAACGGCCCAGATAACCGACACCGATAACGGCACATTTAACCTTCTTCATAAGCACAATATTGACAATAATTTGTGCGAATGATCGCATTTCCTTACTAATAAATCAACGAATTCATGTTACAGCGGCGAGAGTATATGGTAGATTAAACCACCAAAAGATCAATAATTGTCCTATAAGTATTAATTATGCCCTTTTACAATTTTTTGGATGCCAAATCGAACTGGAATAGGTATCATCGCTCTTTTATGAAGGAAGGAGCTTTGGGGTGGAAATGTATATTGCAGGTGTTGATGAAGTCGGGCGTGGTCCTTTAGCAGGCCCTGTAGTGACTGCTGCAGTTATTTTGCATAAACCCATTGAAGGGATCACTGACTCTAAGAAACTTACTCCATTAAAGCGGCGAGAATTAGCGCTTAAGATTAAGGAAGAAGCCTTCTGCTTTGCCTATGGCCGCGCTGAAGTTGAGGAAATCGAAAAGTTGAATATTCATTATGCAACGTTGCTGGCTATGAAGCGTGCTATTGAAACTCTACCAATACAACCTCATGAAATTTGGGTTGATGGATTGTTTGTTCCTCAAGTTAACATCCCCTGTAAAGCGATTGTTGACGGTGATGGCCTAATTCCATCGATTGGTGCTGCTTCTATTTTAGCGAAGGTCTTACGGGATGAGGAAATGGAAAAAATGGATTTAATGTATCCCGGTTATGGCTTTGCCTCGCATAAAGGATATGCCACAGAGATGCATCGTAATGCTCTACTTGAGTTGGGACCTTGTGCGATTCATCGCAAGAGTTTTGCGCCAGTTATGGAACTTTTAGTCAATAGTGAAAGTTAAAACATTTATAGTCTTTATCGATTAAAAGACATGCTATTGAACAAAATGCGATGTGAGCTAATTGACATAAGAATCCCAAAACTAGTTAAAAAAGTAACCATTGCAGTGCCACCATAACTGACCAAAGGTAAAGGAATGCCAACGACAGGTAGAATACCCATCACCATGCCAATGTTCACAAATGCTGAGAGAAAGAATGTCATTGATAAGCTTGCAGCCAAAAGGCGAGTAAAACTTGTTTGCGCATTTCTTGCGATATAAAGGCCACGCAGCGAAATTAAAACAATCAGAGTAATTAAAATACTACTACCGACAAAACCAAATTCTTCGCCACTGACTGCAAAGATAAAGTCAGTCGCATGTTCTGGTAAAAAATTAAGATGGGATTGACTGCCTTCAAGCCACCCTTTGCCAAAAGCACCACCAGAACCAATGGCAATTTTTGATTGAATAATGTGATAGCCAGCACCCAACGGATCCTGCTCTGGATTAAGCAGAGTAAAGACGCGCTGTTTTGGTAATCATGCATGAAATGCCACAATAAAGGCGCTGCTCCAGCTATCATTACGACAAGCATTAAAAGGATTTTCATACTAATACCAGCAAGAAAAATCACACTTAGGCCAGCTGCGGCTACCATAATTGCCGTACCCAAATCGGGTTGCTTGGCAATAAGCAGGGCAGGGAAAAAAATTATCATTCCCGCAATTATTAATGATTTAAAATTAACGGATTGTGACTTACTATCAAAATACCAAGCAGTCATCATAGGAATAGCAAGTTTCATAATTTCGGAGGGTTGGAAACGAAATAAACCTAAATCCAACCATCGTTGAGCGCCTTTCCCAATTTTTCCCATTAGCATTACAGCAATCAGTAAACCTAATCCTATACCATAAATCCAGGGAGTCCAGACTTTATATTTATGAGGTGGAATCATCGCAAAAATCATCATCATCCCCATAGCAAATGCAAGACGCATGGACTGACGAAAAACCATACTCATATTTTGATTCGAAGCACTGTAGAGAACTAACATTCCAAAAATTATCAACATTACAAGCAAGCCTAATAGAGGCAGATCAGTATGAATGGATTTGGTAGTAAATCGATAGACAGGGCGTACAGAATGTGCTTTCATGATTTCTCTTCATTTTTCTTCAATTCAAAATAAGCATCCAACACTTTGCGTGCAACATTCGAGGCAGCAAAATCATTTTCAACAACTACAGCCAATGCAATTTCTGGCTCTTCATAGGGAGCAAAGGCAATGAATAATGAGTTGTCTCTTAAATATTCAGGAATCTCTTCATAGCGAACTTTGTCATATTGACGTCCACCGAAGACTTGAGCCGTTCCTGTTTTAGCGGCGACAGAATAGGGTGCAGTACGACCAAAACGATAACCCGTTCCTTCATTGCTTGTAATTACAGCCAGCATACCCTCAGCAACAGTGGTCCAATAATTGTCATCCTTAAGATGCATGGGATATTCTTCAAGAATTTTATATTCCTCAATTTTGCCATCATCGCTCTGAACTGCTTTCTGTAACAAGTGAGGTCGAAAGCGTTTGCCTTTCTGACTTAAAGAAGCTGTTGCGTTAGCTAGTTGCAAGGGGGTGGCTAACATAAACCCTTGTCCAATTGAGGTGATGACGGTATCGCCCGGATACCAGGAAACCCCCTTGTTTTGCAATTTCCAATGTTTATTAGGTACTAATCCCGGTGCTTCCTCATTTAAATCGATGTGTGTTAATTGGCCAAAGCCAAATTGTACAAGCATATCTTCAATAGCAGCGATACCTATTTTATGCCCAAGCTGGTAGAAATAAGTATCACAAGAAACGGTTATTGCTCGCTTAAGGTTAATGATACCGTGCCCCGTTTTTTTCCAATCACGATAAGCATGACTAACCCCAGGCAATCGGAACCAACCTGGATCATAAATACTATAACGGGCATCCACTGCTCCTTTTTCTAAACCCGCCAACCCCATAAATGGTTTAATGGTTGAGGCTGGAGGATATAATCCTCTTACTGCTCGATTATAAAGAGGGCGGTCGTGTGCTGTTACCAATTCTTGATATTCTTTGGCGGTTATTCCATTGACGAAAATATTGGGATTATAGCTGGGAGAGCTGACCATAGCGAGAATTTCACCGTTTTTGGTGTTGATAGCAACAACAGCGCCCCGTTTGTCTTTCAATGCCTCAAAAGCTGCCTGTTGTAAACGCGAGTCGATAGTTAGATATAGTTTTTCACCAGAGACCGGATTTTTTTTATTTAAAACACGCACCGTTCTACCACTTACATCAATTTCAACCTGTTGGTAGCCCACCTCACCATGTAATATGTCTTCATAAAATTTTTCAATACCTGATTTGCCAATAAAATTGGTCGCGCGATAATTGGTGAAATCTACCTGACGCAATTCTTGCACATTAATGCGTCCTACATAGCCTAAAATATGCGCTGCTACTTCACCTAAAGGATAAAAACGCATAAGTCTTGCTTTGATATTGACCCCGGGAAATTGGTATTGATTACTTGCAAAAACAGCGACTTCTTCCTGACTTAATTTAAGTTTTAAAGGAATGGGAACAAAGGAGCGATTTTGTTTTCGCGTCTTGTGAAAATTATCAATATCTTCTTCAGTAATGGAAGGAAGTAAATTCTTAAGTTTTTCCAATGTCTGTGTCATGTTTTTAACGCGTTCCGGAATAATTTCCAACACATAGACGGGAATATTTTCTGCTAAAACAATGCCGTTTCTATCAAGGATAATGCCCCTCGGAGGAGCAATAGGAATTACATTCATTTGATTTTTTAGAGACAGAGTCTGATAGCGTTTGAATTGAGAAACTTGTAAGTAAGCGAGGCGAGCAAAGAGGATAAATGATAATAAAATCATAAGAATTAACAGCAAATTTAATCGAAAGCATTGTAGCTGAGCGTCCCTCCGATCATTTTTTACAGATTTATTTAAACGCATATTAAGTTGCTGTGAGATAAAGAAATAAAACAGCACATCTTAGCGCAAAATCTCATCGATGGTAAGGGTGATTATGAAGAATCGACCAAGCCCTATAGAGCGCTTCCAATAAAACAATACGGACTAAAGGATGAGGAAGTGTTAACTTTGATAAAGACCATCGTTCTTGACAGCGGTTAAGCACTTCAGGAACCAGTCCTTCAGGGCCTCCAATGACAAAACACACATGACTAGCAATGTTTTGAAGCTGTTCAAGTCTTTGAGCCAAATTTTCACTACTAAAGGTTTCGCCTTGCATATCTAAAGCAATAATTCGGGCATTAGAGGGAAGGGCTGCGATAATTAAAGAAGCTTCTTTGTCTAAGATTCGGGCTAAATCACTGGCCTTTCCACGCTTGGTTAAAGGAATTTCAATAAGGTTAAAATTGGAGTAGTCCTGTAGACGTTTTGAAAATTCGGAAACCGCTTCATTAACCCAGACAGGCATTTTATTCCCACAGGCAATTAATGTGATTTTTATCATAATTATTTTATTTCAGGGTTTTGCCAGAGGCCTTCCAGATTATAAAAAGATCGAACATCAGCCTGCATCACATGAAGTACAAAATCACCGAAATCCACTAATACCCATTCACCAGTTTCCAAACCATTCTGGCTCAGTGGTATTAAATTTTCTGCTTTCATTTTTTCAATAACCAATTCGGCAATGGCTTTAACATGTCTTGAAGAGCGACCACTGCAGATAATCATGTAATCAGTGACAGACGTTTGTTGAGTCACATCAATAGTTATAATATCAATCGCCTGATTATCATCCAGGGTTTTCACAAGTTTCTTTAACAGTAAGGGTTGCTCAGACATAGTGGGTAAAAAATTTCTTCAAAGGGGATGAATAATACCAGTAATTCAATAAAGTCTCAAAGAGATTCAGGGTAAAATTATACTTATTCTAAATAAACAACAAGGTGTCATTCTGAGCAAAGCGCAGGATTCAATAGGTATCGGAGGTTCTACTTGCAGAAGCTCCTTCATGCGGCTTTGCCGCATTCTGGATGACGAAATGCAAAATTGTATTATAGTAGAGCTATAACGAAATGACATAAAAATAATTTATAGAAATTATTTATACATTGCCTGCATACGCCGCGCTAATTCTTCTTCAGAAACATCCTCTACATGGGTGGCAATGTACCAGGAGTGTCCAAAAGGGTCTTCCAGGCAACCACTGCGATCACCATAGAACTGATTCTCAACTTTGCGAACAAGTTTGGCCCCGTGTTTAACTGCCAATTCAGCCACAGCATCCACATCTTTTACATAGAGATGAAGACCCACAGGAGAGCCTCCAAAAGCTTCAGGACTCTTTGCATTCATTTCAGGACAAGCGTCAGCGAGCATAAATTTTGAGTCACCAATAGTTAGCTCTGCATGACCTATTTTCTTGTCAGGTGTTTCCATGCACATTGCAACGGTGGCTCCGAATACCGTTTTGTAGAATTCAATCGCTTTAGTGGCATTATTCACAATTAAATAAGGAGTAATTGTTGCATAATCGTCTGGTTTATAAGTAGTCATAATCTTTCCTTTTACATTAATGGTTTACTTTATTACCCTATTGGAAGCCTCATCAGAGGCACGCCATCTTACAATTGCAAGAAGGATAGCGCTTCCGGCCAAGCCTATGACAGCCAACAGCATAGGTAGTATGGCGCCTACCTGCGCAATTACGCCGGTAAAAATGGAGGTTAATCCGAAGCAAAGCGCCATGATAGATCCTGTTACACCCATCACCCAACCTTGTTCATTTTCGCTCACTAAATTGGAGAATATTGTCAATAGCACAGAGTAAGCAACAGAAAGACTCATGCCAATTACTAATGTGGCTACCCAGGCAACCCATGCCACAGGAATTGCTACTGTGAAAAACACGCTAGTTGCTGTGATTAGCAAACTAATGATAACAATAACGTCATAAGAATAACGTTTTGTGCAATAATCAACAATATAGCCGCAGCCAATGCTAAATCCCAATCCCATCAGTGCGAGAAAAAAAGAGTTCTGCAAGGCAGAATACTGGTAAGTTTGAAATAAATAAAAAGAAATAAAAGAAAAATAGTTAGACCATCCGAAGATCATAACCAGTAGAACTAACGAATATTTTTCTATCGCTTTATGTTTAAATGCTGAAATAAAAATTTGAATGGCATGGTGCCATTTAATTTTAATATTGTCGTGTGCTTTAGTAAATGTTTCGTCAAAGAAGTAATAAAGTGCGATAGCATTTATAAATGCTAAAAGGGAGGCAAAATAGAGAGGAGTTTGAAAGCCAAACCAGCTTATTATGCGATTATCCGATAATAAACCGCCAAAAATCGGTCCAAATACAAAACCAAGGGAAACTGCCAAGAGAATGAAGCCTATGTTTCTCGCCTTATGTTCTTCGGTACTTACATCAACGATGGCTGCTTGCGCAATTGGTTGACTCCCTGCTGTAAAACCGGCAATGATTCGCCCTAAAATGATCAGCCAAAAACTGTGTATGAGAATCGCAATAGCCGAGATTAAATATCCTAAAAATGAACCGATTAGACAAATCATTAGCGATTTTTTTCTGCCAACGCTGTCTGATAAATCTCCCAAAATGGCGGCCCCAAAAAACCAGCAAATCATAAAAATTCCAATAGTAAGGCCGTAATAAAAGTCACGTAATCCCATACTTAGATTGGCGGGTAAAAAACCGGATTGAGGTTCAATTAAAATAGTATTCAATATTGGAAATAATAATCCTAATCCCATTCCATCAATAAATAATACTAAAAATAAAGGTAGAATAGATTTTAATGATTTTGCATGAGCCATAATTTTTAACCTGAAGGCAAGTTTGCGAATGATGTCATATCTCTATTTGAGCGTCAATTTGGCTGTCCAGGATAAAAACTTTAATTTTAAGCACAAAGGCCTTTTTTTGCCTGCTTGCTGTGCTGTATATTTTTAAGTTATACAGAAACTTCAGCAGATGCGTCATAATTATTTAATAATGTTTTAATCGTACGATTTAGAATAAAACAAAGACAAGTAGCTCCTAGCAGTATAAATAAAAGAAGAGTAAATGTATGACTATAATGCGCTTTTAATTGGAGTACTGAGAGTGTTTCCGGTTTTATTGCAGTTAAATTAGCAAGTTTTCCGGATAGAAATGCGCCAATCCCCAGGGATACGAAAAAAATTCCCATCATGGTACTCACTTTTTTCCGGCTGGCGAGTACGGTAATGGCTGCCAATCCTACCGGTGATAATAATAATTCCGCAATAGAGATTAATAAATAAGCTGGAATAAAATACAGTGGAGATAATAGAGCTGTTCCGTGGCTACTTTTGGAAACTAGTGTAATTAACAAATAAGCCAACGTAATGAAAATCATCGCCAGCATGAATTTATTGCCGGTGGTGATTCCGCTGTGAGTTGCATTGATCTGTGGTCGCCGTGAAATAAAATAACCAAATAGAATCATACCGATACTTTGGATGCTCACATAATAAGGAGGGGGAAATAATATTCCAAATAATTTTGGCTCTACGACCCTTGAAATAAAGAGAGTTAATGATAAAAACATTTGGAAATAAAATGCCCAAAACATGACTGAAATTACACATAACAATCCAATGACTATTGTTTGTTTTGCTTGTTTTGGTGATTCTCGTTTTACAACATCGATTAAGTAAAGAAGAGATAAAGCAATCACTGCACCGAATGCTGTATCAGCCAATACTGGATTATGGAGAATGACATAGGCAATTGACCATAGTCCAAATAAAAGAAAGAAGGCTTTGATAATTTTAGGAATAGTGAGTTCAGAGGGATGATAATCAGCAATCTGATACCGACGAATGCCATAAACAAAAACGGTAAATGCAATGACCATGCCGAAAGCAGCGCTTGCAAATGCAACTGACCATCCAAAATAATAGTACAATTGGCTGGGCAATGTTGTTCCCAAGATAATACCTGTAGTTATGCCCATATAAAAAATAGTAAAGCCACTTTCACGTCGAGAAGAATTATCAGGATATTCATTTCCCAACAATGATGAGATATTTGGTTTTAGTAACCCTGTCCCTACTGCAATGCCTGCAAGGGCTGCAGAAAGCGCATTATCCGAAGTTAATACAAAAAGTGATAAATAACTAACAAACAAGAAGACAGCGCCGGTTAAAATCGCCTTTTTTTGTCCGAGTAAATGGTCGGCTATCCAGCCGCCTATAACGGGTGAGAGATAGGTTAATGCAGTAAATGTTCCCACCAGAGTGTAAACTCGCTCATCTTTCCATTTAAAATAAAAGGCAAGGTAGAGTGCTAACAAAGTTTGGACGACATAAAAACCATATCTCTCCCACATTTCGGTGGCAAAAAAAATACCAAGAGAGGGTGGGTGTTTTATTTGTGCATTGGTCACGATGAAATCTAAAAAGCAGACATTTCGTCAGTTTATCATGGTGCCGCTTATTTTGACAGTATGGCTTGTCATTTGATTGTATATCCAAGTATTATTGTCACTTGGAAAAATTCCAGGATGGATAAAAATGAACAAAAGTAACAAACGCTCTATTTCAGCGAAAAAAGGACTGCAGTTGGAGGCAAAAAGTTGGCTTACTGAAGCTCCGTTACGCATGCTGTGCAATAACTTGGATCCAGACGTTGCCGAAGATCCTGATTCCCTGGTTGTTTATGGGGGCATCGGCCGCGCTGCACGCAATTGGCCTTCTTTTGACAAAATTGTAGCTGTTCTAAAACAACTTGAGGCGAATCAAACGCTTCTGATTCAATCGGGCAAGCCGGTAGGTGTGTTTACGACTCATGAAGACGCTCCTCGTGTACTCATTGCTAATTCCAATCTGGTGCCGCGTTGGGCCAGCTGGGAGCATTTTAATGAACTCGATAAAAAAGGCTTAATGATGTATGGCCAGATGACTGCTGGTAGTTGGATCTATATTGGTTCCCAAGGGATTATTCAAGGGACTTATGAAACGTTTGGTGCCTGTGCGAAAAAACATTATCAGGGAGAGTTGGCTGGAGAGTGGATATTAACTGCTGGCCTTGGAGGCATGGGAGGCGCTCAACCTCTGGCTGCGGTTATGGCTGGTGCAAGCATGCTTGCCGTAGAATGTGACAAAGCACGCATTGAGAAGCGTCTGAAAACACGATACCTCGATAAATATACCCAAAATCTTGATGAGGCCTTGAGCTGGATTGAGAAGTCTTGCCAGAAAAAAACACCGTTGTCGGTTGGGTTACTGGGCAATGCAGCTGAAATTTATCCTGAGTTAATTAAGCGCAATATAAAACCCTCTCTGGTGACTGATCAGACTAGCGCTCATGATCCTTTAAATGGCTATTTACCCTTGGGATGGACTTTAGAACAAGCCGAAGAGTTGCGAAAAACAGCACCAGAAAAGGTTGTTACTGCAGCAAAAAAATCGATGGCGGTGCAGGTCGAAGCAATGCTTGCTTTTCAAAAACTAGGTATTCCCGTGTTTGATTATGGGAATAATATTCGTCAAATGGCTTATGAAGAAGGTGTCAGTGAGGCGTTTACTATTCCAGGATTTGTACCCACGTACATTCGTCCACTATTTTGTGAGGGTATAGGTCCTTTCCGATGGGTGGCTTTGTCTGGGGATCCTGAGGACATTTATGCAACAGATGAGAAGGTAAAGCGCTTAATGCCAGAGGATAAGCACTTGCATCGTTGGCTTGAGATGGCTCGAAATAAAATTGCTTTTCAGGGGTTGCCCGCCAGAATTTGCTGGGTGGGCCTGAAAGATCGTGCTCGTTTGGCGTTAGCATTTAATGAAATGGTTAAAAATAAAGAAGTAAAAGCCCCTATTGTCATTGGTCGCGATCATTTGGATTCAGGGTCTGTCGCCAGTCCAAATCGAGAAACAGAGGCAATGTTGGATGGCAGTGATGCAGTTTCTGATTGGCCATTATTGAATGCCTTATTAAACTGTGCGAGCGGGGCTACCTGGGTCAGTATTCACCATGGAGGAGGGGTAGGTTTAGGGTTTTCCCAGCATGCTGGCATGGTGATCGTTGCTGATGGGACAGACAAAGCTGCCGAGAGGCTCAAACGCGTTTTACATAATGATCCTGCAACCGGTGTAATGCGACACGCGGATGCTGGATATGAATTAGCAAAGCAATGTGCTAAAGCGAATAATTTATGGTTGCCTATGGAGTCAATTGGAGGACCACTGTGACAGAAGCATTTACCCTTACTCCCGGACAGTTAACACTTAAAGAAATTAGGCAACTACTGGAAGAGCAGCAACCCATTACAGTGGATGAAAGTTTTTTTCCATACGTGGAAGCTTCTTGTAAAGTCATTCAAAAAATTCTTGATGACAAGAAGACTGTTTATGGAATAAACACAGGATTTGGCTCCCTGGCAAGACAGTCCATTTCTGCCGAGCACTTAAAGCAACTACAGCGTAATATTGTTTTGTCACATGCTTGTGGAACGGGGGAGTTGTTATCAGATAAACAAGTTGCACTTATTCTGCTTCTTAAAATTAATAATTTGTGTCAAGGGTATTCTGGCGTCAGAAAAGAACTTATTGCTGCTTTGTGTGAACTTTACAATAAACAGGTTTTTCCTTGCATTCCCGCAAAAGGCTCAGTTGGGGCATCAGGTGATCTAGCTCCGCTTGCTCATTTGGCTCTCCCATTATTAGGTGAGGGGCAGGTGCGTGTCGAGGGTAAAGTTATTAGTGCTCTGGAGGGTTTAAAGAGAGCAGGATTAAAGCCTTTGGCGCTGGCACCTAAGGAAGGATTAGCCTTGCTGAATGGATTGCAGGTTTCCACTGCTTTGTGCATGGAAGCTTTTTTTTACAGTGAGAGGCTTTTTGAAACCGCCATTATCACCGGAAGTTTATCTGTGGATGCTGCAAGTGGCAGTGATGTGCCTTTTGATGATCGTATTCATAAAGCACGTGGTCATCAAGCACAGCGTGATGTCGCTGCTATGTATCGGGAGCTTTTGGCAGAAAGCTCAATCAGAGAGGCTCATAGAGATTGTTCGCGAGTTCAAGATCCTTATTCACTAAGGTGTCAGCCGCAAATTATGGGTGCGATTTTGCACCAGATGCAATTTGTGGGTCAAACTTTGCAGGTTGAAGCGAATGCCGTTTCCGATAATCCCCTGGTATTTTTTGAGCAGGGTGACATTTTGTCAGGAGGAAACTTTCATGGTGAAATTGTTGCCATGGCTGCTGACAATTTGGCATTGGCTATTGCCGAAATAGGGGCGAATGCTGAGCGGCGAATAGCGTTGCTTATTGATAAAGATTTCAGTGGCTTACCTGCCTTTTTGGTTAAAGAAAGTGGTTTAAATTCAGGGTTTATGATAGCGCATGTAACGGCTGCAGCTTGTGCGAGTGATAACAAAGCATTGGCACACCCCCATTCCGTTGATAGTATTCCTACCTCCGCCAATCAGGAAGATCATGTTTCTATGGCAACCAATGCCGCAAGAAGATTAAGTGCAATGGTTGACAATACAGCAACAATTCTTGCTATAGAATTACTTGCAGCTTGTCAGGGATTAGAGTTTCATAAACCATTAACCACATCACCCCGTTTACAGAAAATTTATAATCAAGTAAGGAGTCAAGTGGCACCTTATGATAGCGATCGTTATTTTGCTCCTGATATTGCAGTGATTAAGGAAATGATTCTTAATGGAGAATTTGCTATTTCTCAAATTCATTGACGCTTGATTATCTATGCATCAATATTGTTGCTGGCATATTCACATTTTTTACAAGAGAGATTTAAATGGAATTAGCTCTTCTTTTCGAACAACTGAAGGGACATTTTTTAACAAATCCGTACCCCACTATAAAAGAAAGGTGCGACAATTTAATGAGCCTTCGCAAGTTGTTGCAAATTAATGCGGAAGAGATTGCCAGGGTTGTTAATACCGATTTTTCTCATCGAGCTCGCTATGAGACGCTATTATTGGAAATTTTTCCGGCAATAAATGCTATCAATTATTGCTTAAAAAATATTAAAAAATGGACAAAAATTCGTAAACGCCATGTCTCTTGGCTATTTAAACCTGCCTATGCCTACTTATTGCCACAACCCTTAGGCGTTGTAGGCATTATTGTTCCCTGGAATTATCCGATTCTTCTAGCAATAGGACCTCTTGTCTATGCTTTGGCTGCGGGTAATCGCGTGATGATCAAAATGTCTGAAGTAACGCCTGAAACAGGACATTTATTAGATAGATTAATAAGATCTTCCAGGCTCGAAAACCAGGTTGTAATTGTGAATGGCGATGAACAGGTCGCACAAAAATTTACAAGGTTGTCTTTTAGACATCTTCTTTTTACTGGTTCACCAACTATTGGTAAGCTGGTTATGAAAGAGGCGGCTGAAAATCTGACTCCAGTTACACTGGAGCTTGGCGGAAAATCACCTGCATTTGTTTCCATGTCTGTCGATGAACGGCATTTTAAACGACTTTTTATGGGGAAAATGGCTAATGCGGGTCAAACTTGTATTGCACCTGATTATTTATTAATTCCTGAAAATTGGGAAAAGCGGATTGAAAAAGGGGCTGAAGAATTTATTAATACTCATTATTCGCGCTTGTTAGACAATCAGGACTATTCAAATATTATTTCTGCGAAACATCAAGAACGGTTGATGACGCTTATTGACGATGCTTGCGAAAAAGGGGCACGATTAGTGCAAATGGGGGGCAATGCTCAGCAAGGTCGCCTGCCATTTTTTTTGCTTTTCAATGTTGATAATACAATGCGAGTAATGCAAGAAGAAATATTCGGTCCCATTTTACCGGTTATGCATTACAAGTCGCTCACTCAGGCAATTCAAACAATTAACACTTACCCTAATCCTCTTGTGATTTATTATTTTGGGAATGATTCAGAAGAGATAAAAATAATTAAAAAAAATACTTTGTCAGGAGCGCTGACCATTAATGATACCTTAACTCATATTGCCATAGATTCTTTACCGTTCGGAGGTGTAGGACACAGTGGCATGGGCCATTATCATGGACAAGAAGGTTTTGATGTATTTTCAAAATTAAAACCTGTATTCGTTCAGAGACGCTTTGCTATAACAACATGGTTTTATCCACCGCATGGGAAACTAGTTAATTTTTTGCTGAGCTGGGTTGCAGGCATTCATCTTAAGGAGAAGAAATGACCAAGGTAGTATTTATAACAGGTGGTAGTCGTGGGATAGGAAGGGCGATTGCTCATCGTTTTGCTCGAGAGCGCGCCTGTATTGTTATTGCTGCTAAAACAGATAAGCCCCATCCAAAATTGGAAGGAACTATCCATAGTGTCGCTGCTGAAATTAAAGAATTAGGTGGTGAAGCGCTTCCTTTAATGGTTGATGTTCGAGATGAAGAGCAGATTCAAAGAGCGATGCAAAAAGCCGTAGATACATTCGGTAAATTGGATGTTTTAATCAATAATGCCAGTGCAATTAGTTTAAGCAATACCGTTTCCACGCCCATGAAGCGCTATGATTTAATGCAAGCAGTAAATACAAGAGCCACTTTTGCTTGCTCACAAGCCGCGATCCCGCATTTAAAGAAATCGTCAAATCCTCATATTCTAACTTTATCACCTCCGCTAACCATGAATAGCAAATGGTTTGCACCTCATCTAGCTTATACCATTAGTAAATATGGAATGAGTATGTGTACCTTGGGACTTGCTGAAGAATTAAGACCGTTAGGGATTGCAGCTAATTCATTATGGCCGCGGACTACAATTGCTACAGCAGCAATACAAGTGCATTTCCCGGAGGAAATTTACAGAGCGAGCCGAAAACCTGACATCGTCGCTGACGCTGCTTACTGGATTTTAACTCAGTCTGCAAAACAAGTAACCGGTCAATTTTTTATAGATGAAGAAGTATTAACAAATGCTGGCATTACTGATTTTTCAAGGTATGCTATTGATCCACATGTTGAGCCTTATCAAGATCTGTTTATATGACTGTTGAAATTTTTACGGATGGGGCCTGTAAAGGCAATCCGGGTGTAGGGGGATGGGGGGCATTATTACGTTATAATGGTCATGAAAAAACATTGTATGGAGCCGAAGCACATACCACTAATAATCGTATGGAGTTAACAGCTGCCATAAAGGCACTTGAAACGCTAAAAAGACCTTGTGAGGTAAATTTATATACTGACTCTCAATACTTACGTCTTGGGATGACGACTTGGCTTGTTCAGTGGAAAAGAAACGGCTGGCGCAACTCAAAAAAAGAAGCAGTAAAAAATGCTGATTTATGGCAACAGCTCGATGCATTAACCAGTATTCACTCTATTCACTGGCATTGGATAAAAGGTCATGCGGGACACCCTGAGAATGAACGCGCTGATGCCTTGGCAAATCAGGCAATAATTGAACTTATAACCTCTTGATGGTGCATTCAAGTTCCTGGTAATTTACGATAAAATACCTCTTTTCTATTTACGGGTCTTACATGCGCCAGGTTGTGTTGGATACTGAAACTACAGGTATCGGTCATGAAGTGGGTCATCGGATTATTGAAATAGGGTGCGTTGAATTAGTTGACCGAAAACTAACCGGAAATCATTTTCATATTTATCTTAATCCTCAACGCAGTGTTGATGAAGGTGCCTTTCGAGTTCATGGAATTAGCAACGAATTTTTGCAAGACAAACCTCTTTTTAAAGAGGTGGTCAATGAATTTATAGAATTTATTCAAGGCTCTGAATTAATTATCCACAATGCTGTTTTTGATGTGGGCTTTCTAAATGCTGAACTTAAATTGTTAAATTGGCCTTTACTAATCAATGATTATTGTGCCGTTTTGGACACGCTTATTCTTGCAAGAGAAAAACATCCAGGACAAAGGAACAGTCTCGATGCGCTTTGCAAACGCTATGAAATTGACAATTCCAACCGCAGCCTCCATGGTGCTCTATTAGATGCGGAAATTTTAGCATCTGTTTATTTAGCGATGACAGGTGGTCAGGGGATGTTGTTTGCCAATGAGGAAGAATTGACAACGACAAATCTGCACCATGTTGAGACTAATCTGGAAGTATTAACAAGTCGCTCACCGATTATTCGTGCCACTGAAGAAGAACGCCAAAAGCATGAAGAATTTATTACCTTTTTAACGAAGAAAGCAGGAATCAATTTATGGAGTGTGGATGAGGAAATTGTATAAAATTTGAACTATAGTAAAAAAAAGCTTACCTCGTTTTAGGAGCTGTCATGGAAGAAATAAAAACTCGCAAGTACGGGCCTTTAGCTTTGATCAGCTTTATTCTCATTTATTTTGGCACTTCAAACGATACTTTTGCCACAAATATTGTCTCTAAAGGACCTTATCTCACTCTCGCATCAAATACCTTTATTTTTAACCCCCGATCCCTGACATGGAAGGCTGTTAAAAATGGAAAAGTGATAAGAAGCGGGAAAGCTTCTGGTGGAAGTAAATACTGTAAAGACGTAGGGCGCTCCTGTCGTACACCTTCAGGCACTTATCGAATCATCAGCAAAGGTAGTGAAAGTTGCCGCTCCAGTAAATATCCGTTACCCAATGGTGGCGCCAAAATGCCTTACTGCATGTTTTTTAGCAAAAATTATGCGATTCATGGTTCCTATGATCTGCCAAATTACAATGCTAGCCATGGATGTATACGTGTAAGACCTAGTGATGCACTATGGTTACATCGCAATTTTATTAAAATTGGAACCAAAGTAATTGTGCAGCCTTATTAATGTTTAGAAAGTATGATGTAGTTTACAATCTGCGGAATACTTATTCTATTCATCATCATCCATACTAAACGAGGATCCGCAACCACAAGTTGTTTTAGCATTGGGGTTGCGAATAACAAATTGCGCCCCTTGAATATTTTGTACATAATCAATTTCAGCAGCATTCAGATATTGATAACTCATTGAATCAACAAGTAACTTCACTGAGGATTTACCATCAGAGCATGTTTGCTCAATAATGGTATCATCTTCTTGAATAGTTTCATCAAAAGTAAAACCGTACTGAAGTCCTGAACAACCTCCGCCTGTTACAAAAACACGCAGGTTTAAATTTGGATTTTCCTCTTCAGCGATTAATGAGGCAACTTTATCAGCTGCACTTACTGAAAAATGAATACTCGAGACAGAAGGAGAGACATCAATTGCGGCCATTTTTACTCCAAAAAATTAATTCCAGATAATTTATCTCTAATTGTACAATACTATCGAATGATTTGTTCAATAGTGGCTCCTCCTAGACATTGATTTTTTTCATAAAATACAATGTATTGTCCGGGAGTCACTGCTCGTTGTGGTGTTGAAAACATTACACAATGCTGATTATTACTGGTTGGTGAGACTATACAAGCCTGTTCAATCTGGCGATAGCGCGTCTTTGCATGGCAAGTTAAGGGCAGTTGTTCGCTATATTCAGCTAGCCAATGTATTGGCCCACAAATTAAACCTTGGGAGTAAAGCATTGGATGATCACTGCCTTGTGCCACTACTAAAGTATTGGTTTTGATTTCTTTGTCTACGACATACCACGGCTCTTCGCTGGCAGATTGACGACCACCGATACCCAAACCTTGTCTTTGGCCAAGTGTATAGAACATTAATCCCTCGTGTTGACCTAATAATTCACCTGTACTACTTCTAATTTCACCTGGTTTTGCCAAAATAAATTCTTTAAGAAAGCTTTTAAACCGCCTTTCCCCAATGAAACATATACCAGTAGAATCTTTTTTATTATGAGTAACTAAACCTAGCTGCTTTGCAAATTCCCGAATTTGCAGTTTGTGATAGTCGCCTATTGGAAAAAGAGTTTTCCCCAGTGCCTCAGGCTCAACCGCATGCAGGAAGTAAGTTTGATCCTTCTCGCGGTCTTTTGCTTTAAACAATCCACCAATGCCATTATTGCAACGGACTTTAGCATAATGGCCGGTTGCTATATAATCAGCGCCTAAAGTAAGTGCATGATTTAAAAAAGCATTAAATTTAATTTCCTTATTACACAGAACATCCGGGTTAGGTGTTCTCCCTTGTTGATACTCATTAAGAAAATGAGCAAAAACCCTATCCCAGTATTCCTGAGCAAAGTTAACGCTATGCAAAGGGATCCGCAATTGATTACAAACTGCCTGAGCATCTGCCAAATCCAAAGCAGCAGCACAATAGCCTTCAGTATCATCTTGCTCCCAATTTTTCATAAAAAGTCCTTCAACCTGGTAACCTTGTTCACGCAATAACCAGGCCGCGACAGAAGAGTCGACTCCACCGGACATACCAACAATAACTTTGGATTTCATAGCTTATGAAGATGTATAAAAAAAATATAATTCTACGCTATAATAGCCTAATTTAAAATTTTTTGGGCATAGAAATCAGGGCAACATCATACTTTATCTAACTTATAAACAACAAGGCGTCAATCCTGAGCAAGGTAAAGGATTCATATGGAGTTCTACTTGCAGCAGATCCTTCATGTGGCTTTGCCGCATTCTGGATGACGAGATGTAAAAAATATAAAAGACTCTAACACACGTCATCCTGAAAGCGACGCTTGAAGGGAGCTTCTGCAAGCAATTCGCTCCATGAAAGAAGCCCTTCTTCACCAGGATTGACGGTATTTAAATGACATATTGGTGTATTATTTATAATGGAACAATATTTACAATTTTAAGTGAAAGCTATGTTGATTAATGTAAAAACTGTAGCGGCAAAAGCTGCTCCTGAATTGGTAACTTTGCAGTTACACGACAGATTGCCTGCTCATATTAACTCAGACTGTAAGATTACTTGTCAGTTTGCAGTAGAAAATCAAAACAATTACTATGTGTTAACCTTAGACGTGAGTTCTAATTTGACTATCACATGTCAGCGTTGTTTAAAAAATTTTAATTACCAGCATAATAATGTAACTCACCTGGCCATCTGCTCCTCTGATGAAATGGCAGAAAAGTTGATGAGCCAATATGAGTCGGTGATTGCGGTGAATAATGAAGTGGATCTAGCGGAATTAGTGACAGATGAGTTACATCTATATACACCGGAATTGCATGCTGAGATTACTGATTGTGATACTGAAATGAATCATTTTATTGGTGCTGAACGCACATAAAATCGTAAATTATCATTATAATACTTGGATTACCATTAAAAAATCGGTAATATTCCGCCCCAATGAATGCAAATTGCTTAGGAGTAATACACAATGGCTGTACAACAAAATAAGAAATCACGCTCAGCGCGTGGTATGCGTCGTTCCCACGATGCTTTAAAAAAACCCACATTATCTGTGAATTCTACTACTGGTGAAACTCATTTACGCCACCACATTACACCTGATGGGTATGATTGTCATGGTAGAAAGGTTCTAGATACTGATAACATTTACGAAGAGAAAGAGTAAATCGCTTGAAAAACATCACCATTGCTATTGATGCGATGGGCGGGGATCACGGTTTGAAAATTGTGATTCCTGCTTGTGTTCGTGCTACTCGACGCAACCCTGATTTAAAGTTGTTGTTGGTGGGTGATCAAAATCAGGTAAATACGCATCTTAAAAAATTCGGCGTAACTAATAGCAATCAATTCTCTGTGGTTCATGCCTCAGAAGTGGTTGCTATGGATGAGTTGCCATCACATGCAATGCGCAATAAAAAAGATTCGTCGATGCGTGTTGCTATTAATTTGGTGAAGGAAGGCCGAGCCCAGGCCTGCGTGAGTGCAGGAAATACCGGGGCTTTAATGGCGACTGCCCGTTTTGTTTTAAAAACTCTGCCTGGTATAGACAGACCAGCCATTATCGCTGAATTACCAACCATGCAAGGTAAGACGCGCGTGATTGATCTTGGCGCCAATGTGGATTCCTGTGCGGAACACCTTTTCCAATTTGCTGTCATGGGGTCGGCTCTCATTCAGGCGGTGGATAAAAAACCAAAGCCTAAAATTGCATTGCTTAATATTGGTGTTGAAGAAATTAAAGGCAATGATCAAGTGAAGCGTACTGCTCACATGTTGGCAGAGTGTAGCTTGATGAATTATGTAGGTTATGTCGAAGGCGATCATTTTTATTCTGGCCAGGTGGATTTGGTGGTTTGTGATGGTTTTGTTGGGAATGTGGCTTTAAAAGCAAGTGAAGGCTTGGCAAAACTGATGATTTCGATTCTTAAAGAATCCTTTTCAAAAAATATCCTGAGCAAATTAGTAGGATTGGTAGCCAAACCGGCTCTGGGCCATTTAAAAAAGCGCATGGATCCAGCCCGCTATAATGGCGCAAGTTTGCTGGGTTTAAATGGTATAGTAGTTAAGAGTCATGGTGGCGCTAATGAGCTAGCCTTTCAATATGCGATTGAAGAAGCCATGCTTGAAGTAAAAAACAATGTGGTCGATTTAGTTCGAGACCAAATTACTGACTTTATGAATCAAGGTTTGTTGCTATGAAGAATGCCGTTATTAATGGAACAGGCAGTTATTTACCCGAGCGCTCGATTACTAACAAAGAGTTAGAAGTTAGTTTAGATACTAGTGATGAATGGATACGTACCCGAACAGGTATTAGCAGCCGACATGTTGCTTCCCCACATGAAACAACCTCTTATATGGCTTCTCAGGCTGCACTGAAAGCGCTGGAAGCTTCCAATATTGAGGCTGACGAGATTGATTTAATTTTAGTAGCTACTTGTACACCTAACCATTTCTTTCCCAGTATGGCCTGTCATGTGCAACATGCATTAAATATAACTCGACCTATTCCTGCATTTGACGTCGGTGCTGCTTGTAGCGGCTTTGTCTATGCTATGGATATTGCCAAGCAATATATTAACGCAGGTACAGCCAGCCACGTATTGGTTGTCGGCAGTGAAAGCATGTCAAGAGCTCTGGATTGGACCGATCGATCCACCTGCGTATTGTTTGGTGATGGTGCGGGGGCTATTGTTTTAAGCGCCAGTGATAAACCTGGTATATTAGCGAGCACACTTCATGCCTCGCATGATGTGGATGCACTATTAACTTTTCCAAATTATGCTACACTTGAACAGCAAGCTTTTATTGGTATGCGCGGTAATGAAGTTTTCAAAATTGCTGTAAATATAATGGGAGATATTGTTGATGAGATTCTTCAATCTTGTCATCTGCAAAAATCCGATATTAATTGGCTAATTCCTCATCAAGCAAATATTCGCATTATTCAGGCGATTGCCAAAAAATTAAATATGCCCATGTCACAAGTTATTGTAACCATTGAAAACCAAGGTAATACTTCAGCTGCTTCTATCCCTCTGGCTTTGGATTTTTCCATTAAGGAAAAACGGATTAAGCGAGGTGATCTACTCCTTCTGGAGTCTTTTGGTGGCGGCATGACTTGGGGCGCTATGGTTATACGTTATTAGATATAGCTTGTTGGAGCTTTTTATTAATGAATAAATTAGCATTTATATTCCCTGGTCAGGGGTCACAATCAGTTGGTATGTTAGCGGATTTTGCCAGTAGCTATCCTCTAGTGCGTGAACTATTTTCTGTAGTTTCTGATACAGTAGGATATGATGTTTGGAAACTGACACAGGAAGGGCCTGAAGCAAAATTAAATCAGACTGAGCATACGCAAGTGGCAATGTTGACTGCTGATGTTGCTGTTTTTAAATTGTTAGAAGAGCAAGGAGTCGCTCGTGCTCAAATGATGGCGGGACATAGTCTTGGCGAGTATGCGGCACTTGTATGTTCTGAAGCTGTTACGCTTGCTGATGCAGCAATGCTTGTGGCTAGACGAGGCCAGTTAATGCAAAAGCATATCCCTTTGGGCCAAGGTGCAATGGCTGCGATAGTAGGTTTAACCGATGAGCAAGTGGAGCTTTTATGCAAACAGGCTAGCAGTGCTGATTATCAAGTCACTGCCGCAAATTATAATGCTATAGGACAAGTAGTTATTGCCGGACATACAGTTGCTGTTGAAAAAGCAGTACAGATTGCAGAAACAATGGATGCTCGCATGGCAAAAGTTATTCCAGTCAGTGTACCTTGTCATTGCTCTTTATTGCTTGAAGCAGCCGATGCTTTTGAAGAATATTTGGCTCGTGCAAATTTTAAATCACCCAAAGTTGCTGTTGTTTCAAATGTTGATCTGAGCATCTATAAATCACCTGAACATATTCGCACACTATTAAAAGAACAGCTTTATCGCCCGGTAAGATGGGTTGAGACTATTCAACTCATGAAAAATAGAGGAATAGAGCGCATTGTGGAATGCGGGCCAGGCAAAGTCCTTTCGGGCTTAATCAAGCGTATTGATAAAACCTTGACTGCAATGAGTGTTAATGACAATGCCAGTTTGGAACAGGTTTTATCACAGTTAACTGAACAATCGTATTGAGGATTTTTGCATGGCAAATTTACAGGGGAAAATTGCGCTGGTTACTGGTGCTAGTAGAGGAATTGGGAAAGCAATTGCTCTAAATTTAGCGAAAAAAGGAGCCTATGTAATAGGTACTGCGACTACAGTTGACGGAGCGGAGAGTATTACAAAAGAATTTGCTCAAGAGAATTTGAGTGGTGAAGGTCGTGTTCTTAATGTAACGAGCAAAGAAGATATTGATAATTTAATGACCTATCTCTCTGATGAAGAGAAGCTACCTTCCATTTTAGTTAATAACGCAGGAATTACTTGTGATAATTTATTATTAAGAATGGATGACGAAGAATGGGAAAAGGTTATAAATACTAATTTAAGTGCTATATTTCGATTAAGTAAGGCTTGTCTTAAACCAATGTTTCGGGCACGATGGGGTCGCATTATAAGTATTGGTTCTGTCGTAGGTGCTAGTGGTAATTCTGGTCAAGCGAACTATACAGCGGCTAAAGCAGGTGTTGTCGGATTTTCAAAATCGCTGGCTCAGGAAATTGGCAGCCGCAATATCACTGTTAATGTTGTTGCGCCAGGGTTTATTGATACTGATATGACAAATGCTTTACCTGAGATGGTAAAGGATGAAATGCTTAAAAGAATTCCTATGAAACGATTGGGTAAGGCTGAAGATATTGCTGAAACAGTTGCCTTTTTAGCATCTGATAGTGCAAATTATATTACTGGTGAAACCATTCATGTGAATGGCGGTATGTATATGGATTAAATAGGCTTGCGTTCTTTTTATAATTGAATAAACTAGCCTACAGGATTTTTTTAACCGAAGAGGAAAGACAAGTTATGAGTACAGTTGAAGAACGAGTTCGCAAGATTGTTGTTGAGCAATTGGGCGTTAAAGAAGAAGAGTTGAAGAATGACGCATCGTTTGTAGATGACTTAGGTGCTGACTCACTTGATACTGTTGAATTAGTGATGGCTCTTGAAGAAGAATTTGAAACAGAAATTCCTGATGAAAAGGCTGAAAAAATCACTACAATTCAAGAAGCAATCGACTACATTGAATCAAATCTTAACAAAGAAGAAGCTTGATAACTTCGAGGAGTTTTTCATTGATTAAGCGGCGTGTTGTTGTTACCGGCCTGGGAATGCTAACTCCGGTCGGTTTAAATGCAGAGCAAACCTGGCGTAATATTCTAGCGGGTAAAAGCGGTGTTGGCATGGTTGAAGGTTTTGACACTACTGACTATCCCACTAAAATATGGGCTAAGGTAAAAAACTTTAATATTGAAGACTATGTGCCGCTCAAGGAAGCTCGGAAGATGGATGTATTCACCCAATACGGTATAGTGGCCGCAGAGGAGGCCCTTGCCGATTCGGGATTGGTTATTGATGAACAGCTTTCTTTAAGAGCTGGTGTTGCGGTTGGTGCTGGAATCGGCGGTATTGAAACCATTACCAACAATCAAGATAAGTTGGTGGCTGGCGGACCACGTAAAGTATCGCCATTTTTTATCCCTGCAGGCATTATCAATATGGTAGCAGGGCAGATTTCAATTAAACATCAATTAAAAGGACCTAATATTTCCGTGGTTACTGCTTGTACCACTGGAACTCACAATATTGGTTTGGCCGGACGTATGATTGCTTATGGGGATGCTGATGTTATGGTATGCGGTGGTGCAGAAATGACGACTACCCCTCTATGCTTGGCCGGATTTTCAGCAGTTCGCTCTTTATCCAAGAGAAATGATGAACCCGAAAAGGCTTCCCGTCCGTGGGATAAGGATCGTGATGGGTTCGTAATGGGAGAGGGTGCAGGTATTTTAATCCTTGAAGAATATGAACACGCTAAGGCGCGTGACGCCAAAATTTATGCAGAATTAGTTGGATTCGGTATGTCTGGTGATGCTTATCATATCACCGCTCCCGATGAGGATGCTGATGGTGCTACTCGTGCTATGGAAGCTGCAGTAAAAGATTCTCATATTGATGTGAGTGAGATTGATTATATCAATGCACATGGCACTTCAACCTACTTAAATGATTTAAATGAGACAAAAGCAGTAAAACGTCTTTTTAAGGACCATGCCTATAAGTTGGCTATTAGTTCAACAAAATCGATGACAGGACACTTGTTAGGTGCTGCCGGTGCAGTAGAAGCTATTTTTAGTGTGCTTGCTATTAAAGATCAGATAGCGCCTCCAACAATTAATCTGGATAATCCTGACGAAGGCTGCGATTTAAATTATGTGCCTCATCGACCTCAGGAAATGCGTATCAATTACGCATTAAGTAATTCCCTGGGCTTTGGTGGTACTAATGGAAGTTTAATATTTAAGCGAGTGTAAATGAAACACTGGCTTAAGACAATTATACTGGGGGGTATTATTCTCAGTTTAATTAGCTTCTCATTAGTCGGTTCTTATCTTTATCTTTTACTTAAAAAACCCATGATGACTGGTAATCTGCCAGTCATTGTGTCAGTTAATAAAAATACTTCTGCAGCCTCTTTTATTCATACCCTGCAATCCAAACATTTAATAGATTCCGGTCGTCTATTGTTAACATTTATTCGCATAAGGGGTTTGGCGCCGCATTTAAAAGCAGGAATTTATGAAGTACTTCCAGGTGACACTGTGCAACAATTTCTTAATAAAGTGGTTGCAGGACAAGTTCTGATTGCATCATTCAGTATTATTGAAGGAACTACAGTTAGCCAGATAAAAGCTAACCTAAATAGTGCCCAGTTTTTAAATTATAACGACAGTGACTGGTTAAAGATTGAGGGTAACTATGCTAATCCAGAGGGTTTATTGCTTGCCGATACCTATAATTACGCTGCGGGTAGTGATGCCGCACAGCTACTCAAGCTTGCAAATCAGAAATTAATGCAGTATTTGGATAACTGCTGGAATAACCGTTCTCCAGGGTTACCCTATAAATCTCCCTATGAATTACTTATTGTCGCCTCTATTCTAGAAAAAGAAAGCTCCTTACCCGCAGAAAGAAAACTGATTGCAGGTGTTGTAGTTAACCGTTTGAAGAAAAATATGCCTTTACAGATGGATCCAACGGTTATTTATGCATTAGGAATCAATTACCAGGGGAAATTAACCCATGCGAATTTAGCAGTTAACTCGCCCTACAATACTTATCGCTATCGCGGCTTGCCTCCCACACCTATTGCAATGGTGGGTAGAGATGCTATAGAGGCAGCAGCGCATCCACAATTTACCGATTATCTCTATTTTGTTGCAAAGGGTGATGGTTCACATCAATTTTCAGTCAGTTATGAGGAACAAAAGAAAGCTATCGCTCGTCTAAAAACCAAAGGATTATCATGACAAAACAAGGGCGTTTTATTGTGGTTGAAGGCCTTGAGGGAGCCGGAAAATCCACGGCCATTCAAACGATTAAGCGATATTTGGAAAATCATGTTCCTAATGTGCTGCTAACAAGAGAACCAGGGGGTACTCGTGTTGGAGAAATGATTAGAACAATCATTAAGGAAGAAGTTGATGGTGAGATACTCGACTCTCGTGCCGAATTACTTTTACTTTATGCAGCTAGAGTGCAATTAGTCGAGCAAGTGATACGACCTGCCTTAAATCAAGGTTACTGGGTTCTGGCTGACCGATTTGAATTATCAACATTTGCCTATCAAGGTGGCGGCAGACACCTTGATGAAGACATGATTTCAACCTTATCTACATTCTGTTTACGAGGATTTAAACCAGATTTAATTTTCTTTCTGGATATTGAGCCAGAACAAGGTCTCAATCGTGTACGACAACGTGGCGCTTCTGATCGCATGGAGCAAGAATCACTTCTATTTTTTACGAATGTCTATAATAGTTACCAGCGTATGATTAAGGCGATGAACAATGTAGTTTGCATTGATGCTAGTCAGCCAATGAATATCGTGCAACAATCCATAATCACACAACTTGAAACATTTATAGCCCACAATGCAAGTGTTTAACTCTTCGGAAGTAGATTCGCCTCTCGCGTTTTGGTGGGAGCAATTTCGTACTATTTATGAAAGACAATATTTACCGCATGCGCTTTTATTAATTGGTCCACAGCATGCAGGTTTAATTGCTTTTTCTTACAAGATGGCGTCTGTTGTATTGTGTTCTCAAGATAATAAACCTTGTGGAAAATGCAAATCCTGTCGCTTGCTGCAGGCAAAAGAGCATCCCGATGTCACTCAATTGCAGCCTGAAAAAGTAGGCGGTGTGATTAAAATTGATCAAATCCGTGATCTACAAACGGTAGCGTTTACCTCACCTCAGTTAGGTGGCAAAAGGATAATTATTATCCATCCCGCCGAGAAAATGAATGTTGCTGCGGCAAATGCTTTATTAAAACTGTTAGAAGAGCCGCCTTCTTGTTTGCTTTTTATATTAATTGCTGAGCAAGTTAGTACGGTATTGCCCACTATATTAAGTCGTTGCCAACAGTGGCGATTTTCCAATAATGAAAGCACCAGTATAGATGACCTGACTATAGGCGAACATTATCACTCTGAAAGTGAACGAGGAAAAATTTTTAGCTACCTTACGACAATACTGCAAGATTTATTGGATTTGAAAAATAGAACAACTTCCGTCTGTAAGATAGCTACTAAATGGCTAACGTATGAATTTAATGAGTTAATCTGGCTGCTTTATTTGCTAAATTCTCAGCTTATTCAGACGCGATTGGCTGGAAGTTTGCCCGAGAAAAGTTGGTCTTCACAAGTTTATCAGCTCTCCCAATGCTTTCATCCTGTTTGTCTGTTTCATCAGCTCGACGAACTGAACCACATAACAAAAAAGTTGAACCAAAACATTAGCATTAATCAAACCCTGGTGTTGGAGCATTTGTTATTGGGGTATACGCAGTGCTAAAATCACTATATCGACCTATATACAATAGAAATTATGCTCGTTGATTCTCATTGCCACCTCAATTTTATTGATTTGACAGAATTTAATAATGATTTAAAAAATGTATTTGCTGCGGCACGTGATAATGATGTTGAACATTTTTTATGTGTGTGTGTAGAACTGAATGACTATCCTGCACTTCGCAACATAGCAGACAATTATCCTGACGTAAGTATTTCAGTAGGTATTCATCCAAACAGTGCCATTGCTCAAGAGCCGGATGCAAGCTCTTTGTGTGAACTATCGAAGCATTCTGCCTGTATTGCTATTGGTGAGACGGGGCTTGATTATTATCGAACTGAAGAAGTAGCAGCCCAGGAGCAACAAAGAGAGCGTTTTCGTAATCACATACAAGCAGCTATCGCTTCATCAAAGCCCTTAATTGTTCATACACGCCAAGCGGCTGAAGATACGCTAAAACTCATGAGAGAGGAAAAAGCGGATGAAATAGGTGGGGTAATGCATTGCTTCGCAGAGGATTGGGAAATTGCCAAACGGGCTCTGGATTTAAATTTTTATATTTCTCTCTCTGGAATTATCACCTTTAAAAATGCTACTACCCTTCATGAAGTGGCAAAAAAAGTACCTGTAGACCGTTTACTCATTGAAACAGACTCCCCTTATCTTGCACCGGTTCCATTCCGAGGGAAGCAAAATCATCCTGCACTCGTAAAGCATGTAGCAATCGCGTTAAGTGAACTACGTCAGATAAGCTACGAGGAAATTGCGTCTCATACGACGGCTAATTTTTATAAATGCTTTAGGTTTGATCGATAACCTTGTAATGAATTGCTTCTTGCACGAACAAATAACCTCTGTTGCTATTGCAAAAAATTCTCGACTTTACTCGTCCATATAAAAACTGCACAACATGCAGATTGAGGAGCAAAAAAACAAGCCTAGTGCTAAAACACTGGTGTTGAAAGCAACCAAAATACCAGTAACTCCACCCACTATCGCTGAACAAGTCATTCTTATTGTATTTAAGAGCGCAGTGGCAGTGCCGGCTTCATGGGGATAATCGGTTAATGCTAGTGCAAATGCCGGGGGATTTGTCAAACTGACACCCAAGTTGACTAACAGAGTAGGAGCCAGAGCCGCTAAGGTTAAGCCCTGGCTATAAAATATTGCAATCATTAAAGTAGAGCTGGAACTCATTATTAAACTGCCTAAGCGAATATTCCAAACCAACGATTTTTTTTCGCGTAATTTAATCCCAATATAGTTGCCCAAAATAAGAACAACTCCATTGCTTCCAAAAAGAATTGAAAAAAGTAGGGGCGAAAAGTTTAAATTATCAATAACGATGTAGGCAGCATTAATTACGACTATCATCACACAGGAATAAGAAGCAGTAACAAGTATAATGCAAATCCACAATCGTCGATGAGATAATATTTTTTTATAATTATTAAGAGAAGTCTGCCATAAAAAGCCGATGTCTGTTTTTCTCCAATGCGCTGATTCTCGTAGCGTTTTTTCTGCGAAGATAAAAATAAAGATAGCTATAAGCTCCATAAGAATAAACGTGGCTTGCCATCCATAATGAATAAAAATCAGTGAGCCAAGTAGCGGGGCAAAAATAGGGGAAACGGAAACGAGCATGGAAATATGAGACAATACTCTTGCTCTATCGGTACTATCCTCTTCATCCCTCGAGGCAGAAAAAGCAACAATATATGCACAGCAAATTGAAAATCCTTGCAGTACACGAGCAGCAATTAGCATTTCTATGTTTACTGAAATAATACAACCAAGGGTGGCCAGGAAAAAAAGAATTAGGCTAAGCCGTAAGGTGATTCTACGACCGAAATAATCAATGAGTGGTCCCCAAATTAATTGCGAAAATCCAAAAACGAAAAAAAATAAACTCAAGGTTAACTGGCCAAGTTCATGAGTCGTATTGAAGTAGCTGGTTATCGCAGGAAGTGCTGGTTGATACAAATCAAAGGTCAATAAAGAAAATGTTGAGAGACTTCCTAAAAGTAAAAAAGGTGTTTTCTTATATTCTTTATCCTGCATTAGAAATTACTTGAATGATTGTGGTTGTAGCCAGCTTAATAAGCCTCTGTTAAGATTTCAATTATATTTCATTAATTGAATAGGTTTAAGATTAGTTTTCCCTGCAGTTGGCAAGAAGAACCCGCTATTCCTATCCTAAGTAAGTAAATCATGAACCCAATTAGTAAAAAGAGAAGAAAATATATATCGGCCTGATGTCTGGCACCAGTATGGACGGTATAGATGCAGCAATGATTGATTTAGAGTCAAATTATTTTATTGCAGGAATTACCCAACCTTATAGTCGGAGAGTGAAGGATTTTCTTGAGCAGATATTTCAGGAAAAATTACACGCTTTATCGGCATTCAGCCAATTAAATACCCTTTTGGGAAGAGAATTTGCTCAAGCTGCACTGGCATTAATTGAGCAAGTCAATTTACCTTGTTCCAGTATTCAGGCAATTGGTAGCCATGGACAGACGGTATGCCATGATGCTACAGCAGACATTCCTTATACGGTGCAATTAGGGTGTGGGCATACAATTGCTGAACTTACGGGGATTACTGTAGTCGCAGACTTTAGAACGCGTGATTTAATTGTGGGGGGGCAAGGAGCACCGTTTGCTCCTATTTATCATCAAGCTTTGTTTAAGCATTACTCATTTCCTTTGGCCGTGGTGAATGTGGGTGGTATTGCCAATTTATCTTATCTTTCTGAAGAATTAACAGTGCATGGCTACGATACAGGGCCAGGGAATTGCCTGATGGATGCCTGGATAAAAAGGCATTTAGGACACGCGTTTGACAAAAATGGTGAATGGGCTACTTCAGGAAAGGTTATTGAGCCCTTGTTAACTGCTCTATTGCAGGATTCTTATTTTGAAAAGATACCCCCTAAAAGTATTGGGAAGGAATATTTTTCTCTGGCGTGGCTTGAACATTATTTACAACCGCAATATTCAACTGTTGATATTCAAGCTACTCTGCTAATGCTAACAGCGCATACTATTGCTCATGCTGTTGCTTTGGAAAAAATGCCCCCGTCACAACTCTTAATTTGTGGTGGAGGGGCACATAATCTGGCTCTAATAAATACCTTGAGCTCGCTACTACCAAATATGTCTGTAAAAAGTACAGAGGCTTACGGTATTAATCCTGATTTTATAGAAGCTTTAATGTTTGCCTGGTTAGCCAATAAGACGCTTACTAATGAAGCATTGGATATGCGTTCAATTACAGGCGCCAAGCGCGCTGCAATATTAGGTACAATCTATCCTGCAGGCATTGACAAACGAAATTGGCTTAGGGTGTAATGTGCATTTTAATTGTTAAGATAGTATTTTGAACGCATATCAATCAAATTATCAACACCCTGGCAAGTTCACCGCATACATCATTTTTCTGCTGTCTGCTTCTTTTTATTTGTACGAATTTGTGTTGCAAGTAGCACCAAGTGTAATGGCTGAATCAATGATGAAGACATTTAATGTTAGTGCGGCGGGGTTTGGTATTGTTTCAGCATTTTATTTCTATGCGTATGCTCCTATGCAGTTGCCTGCCGGATTACTATTTGATCGGTATGGGCCCCGCAAACTAATGACGTTTGCTTTGATACTATGCGCCGTAGGGTCTTTCTTTTTTGCCTCAACAGATAGTCTATTTACTGCCGCGTTGGGTCGCTTTCTTATTGGTATTGCATCAGCATTTTCCTTTATTGGTGTTCTAGTCCTTGTTTCACGCTGGTTTCCACCGCAGCAGTTTGCTTTTTTAGCCGGTATTGCGCAGTTGATGAGCTCTGTAGGTGCCATGTTTGGTGAAATGCCTTTGGCAGCCCTGGTTGGACAAGTCGGGTGGCGAAATGCCAGCTTCATTCTAGCATTGATAGGTTTGGCTTTAGGAGCCCTTATCTGGTTTGTCATTCGTGATTATCCTAATCAACCCACACAAAGTCCTCCAAAGCGGCAACTTATCGAGGAATGGCATCGTTTGGTGAATGTGTGTAAGCGTTCTTATACCTGGCTGACAGGTGCTTATGCATTTGCTATATGGACACCAATAGCGGTTTTTGCTGCGTTATGGGGAGTACCTTATTTGCAACAAAAATATCAGATCAGTGTCATTATGGCTTCGGGCATGTGCAGCATAATATGGCTAGGCATTGGGATTGGTAGCCCTTTATTGGGTTGGATTAGCGATCGTCTCTATAGTCGTCGCTTGTCATTAGCACTTAGTTCAATATTCGGTCTTCTGGCTACCCTTTTATTATTGTATGTACCAAATGTATCAATTAACTGGATGTATGCTGTTTTGTTTATTCTGGGGTTTGGTGCAGGTGGGCAAACCGTTAGCTTTGCGGTGGTGAAAGATAATAATCCTCCTGAGTTAGTAGGAACCGCTTCGGGATTTAATAATCTATCGGTGCTTATAGGTGGCGCTATTTTTCAGCCTTTAGTCGGTGTCATTTTACATCACAGTTCTGATTGGTCCACTGTCAATGGCATTCCTGTCTATCCCATAGAAAGTTATAACAAAGCCTTATTGGTAATGCCGCTTTGTTATTTGGTAAGTTTGATAATTGCACTATTTCTTCTAAAGGAATCTCATCCAGGCCATACAGAATCCGATTCAACGGATTAATATTTGCATCTGTCTTCATTATCTGTGATAGTAAATTTTTAACCTTTGAGATCGGAACATGCCGGAACTTACCCAATACTTAGGAGCAATTGGAGTAGAGTTAACTCAAGAAGCAGTTCTACCTGATTTAACGTTGTTAAATCAAATTATAGCAGCTCATCTTAAACGTTTTCCTTACCAGAATACTGCTCTCTATATAGCTGGTACGAAGGGCGTTGGACAACGAACAGTAAATAGTTTAACGGCCGATGCCCTCTATACGCAATTAATTACTAATAAGCAACCTGGGTATTGCTTTCAAAATATTGAGCTATTAGCTTGGGCATTGACATCACTTGGTTTTCAGGTAAATCGCCATTTAGTAAAATTAGTCAATAAACTTGATGACCAAGTTGCGTTCGAGCTGCTATCTAAAGAGGAGTTTTCTCATGAATGTCTTATTGTGGAGCTTGATAATCACCAATGGCTAATCGATACCGCTTATGCAAATAACAGCTTGCGGACAGCGTTAAAAGTTATACCCGAACAGCAACACATTGGACAAGAACAGTATCGATTTATTTTTGATGAGAATAATTTTTATCTGGAAACTCGCACTAAAGAGGGGTGGTTTTGCCTCTATGTTATTGATAAACAACCTAAGACAAAAGAGGAAATACAAGTGGCTCATCAAAATCTGATTATAAGTCCCAAAAAATTTCCTATTCGAGATAATTTTTTAAAAATGGGCAAGGTGACGGATGAGAAACGAAAAACTCTTGTTTTTTTTAAAGAAAATAAGCAAGGATTTTTTAAATCCATAAATAATTCTTACTATAAAAATAAAGCCGTTTCTTCAATTGAAGAGTTCGCAATAATTGCCAAAGAAAAATTCGACATAACAGTGGACGATGAAGTTAAGGGGCTTTTCGTTTAAGAGAACATGAACTCTCTGTATATACTTCACTTAAATAGGAGTAGCAGGGGTGTTTTTTAAGAGTTTTCAGCAGCTTATAAGTGTTTGTTTCCTCTGCAGATCTAGCACTTGTATTGATAGAAAAGAAATTGAAAAAATTAATGCACGTCGGCCTAGGTTTAATAAGGTTTTTATAAATCTCATTGTGGGGATCGGTCAGAATCTGCATAAGCGCTTCTCCTTCCAAATTTTCTGCAGCTTTAATAAAATCATTTAAAGCCTTTATTTTTTGAGCCAGGATAATACATTGATTACCTCGGATCTGTTTTTGTGTTAAAGCATTTCGGTAGGATTTTATTTCTCTCATAGCTTGAGATTCGGTAAATTTGTTAAAGTAATACAGTTTTTCTTGTTCATTAAAATTACTATGGTACGCGTCTGGGTTATTGATATTTTGACAATCACCAAAGACAAAGTACTCTGTCTCAGCGCTATAAGGAGAGGTGCCAAATTTCATAACCGCAGGAGTTGCGACAAGGATTGGCTTACCATTTGAACTTTTTCGATATTTTACTGCATAGATGGGTAATGTTTCTTGTGTATTACAATTATAGAAATGGACATCAAGCCTATGAGGTTCTCCCATATCGACGTATTTCTTATCAATATTGTCTTTATAGGAAGCATTAAGTATATAAAAACAAGAATGATTAAAGTGATCTCCTACATATAATATTCTTGCATTTTTGGGCTTAAAGGTATCCGAGGATATGAAAGATGATGACCGAGTAGTGTTAGGCATACACTTTCCTTAACAAAAATGAAACAGCAATTAACAAATTTATTGCATTGTACATTTAAAAATTAATATGAGCAATAAATTTTCAATTAATAGAATATAGAATAAAGACATTTATTAACACTTGGAATGCACGAAAACTTTTATCGCGATCTTCAGGGTAAATAAGTTGTTTCATAGAGAAGAATCACCGACACCAAACTTAAATCTCAAAAGCTGCTAATCTTTTATTACGTAATTTTTTTATCTTCACTATGAAAACACAACGAGGTTTAGCCGTTACTACGGATTCAGTTCAGGTTATTGAAAGTATCAATAATTTTCATCATCAAATACTTGGTTCTGGAAATAATGCCATTGCTATTCTTGATGCAGCAAGAGAACACCCTGAAAATTTGTTGTTGCAAACTTATGCTGCTGCATTTTATTTATATGCACAGGAAGACACAGCCACCTCAATAGCAATAAACTATCTTTTACAGGCAGAAAAATTATTAGGCAACAGTAACTTAAGGGAAAAATTAACCTATCAAGCTATTAAGGCATGGCAACGATTGGATTATGATGCGGCGCTTACCTTATTTTATAGTTTGCTAGCACTTTTTCCTCGCGATACCTTGGCTTTAAAATTTGTTGAATGGCTTTTTTATTGTACCGGACAAGCCTATCATGCGCAGCAATTTCTAGAGCTCTGCGAGAAATGTGCTCCAGTTAATCAAGATGAATCTCACTTTTTAGCCACTCATTCTTTTGCTTTAGAGCTTTGTGGGAAATATTCCCAGGCAAAAGCGATGGCTGAGGAAGCAGTGAGCCTCGAGCTTGTTACTCCTTGGGCCCATCACACCTTGGCCCATGTTTACTTGTTAGAAGGTGATATTCAAGGTGGAATCGAGCGGTTGCAAACGCTTAAGAACAGTTGGGAGGGTATTTTGCCCTTATTAAGGGGACATAATACCTGGCATTTAGCCTTGTTTCATTTAGCAAATCGAGATGAAATCAAGACAATGGCGCTTTTTCCTCAGATTTTTGGTACTTTGCCGGATAATTTATTGGAACAGCTTGATGCAATTTCTTTATTATGGCGAATGGATCTTGCTGGATTGCCGCAGGGCCCATTGTTTAATGCCATTTTAGCCCATGTAGGTTCACATCCATTCGAGCATTATATTGGGTTTAATAATGCCCATTTTGTCTATTGCTTATCTAAAACCGATCCTACTTATGCTGAACAAGCTCTTATGGCCATGGAGTTTCATATTAATGCCCTTCCTAATGGTAAGACCAAAGATTTATGGATAAAGACATTTTCTTTATGCCGGGGAATTAAAGCCTTTGTTCAAAACAATTATCAACTCGCTGCTGAACTACTGGAACCTGTCATAGAAGACTGTTTTCAATTAGGTGGAAGTGATGCTCAGGTGGAGCTTTATACACAAACCTATTTGCTTAGCTTGCTTAAAACCCGTCAGACGAATCAAGCGAACCGATTCTTTTTGAAATATTTATCGCATTACCAGAATACTGCTTTAGCAAATTACTGGTTTCATGAGATGAGTTAGCGTTTAGCGGTTTCAAACGATAATTCCGAGCGCACCAAAAAAGCTTTTGCAAGTTGGTTTAAGTTTTCTAAAAGCCAATTTGCCATGGCTTTTTCCTGGTTTAAAATCTGCTGACAAATTTGTTGGGTTTCAGCGTCATCGGCATTTTCAGCAGCGGTAATTAATATTGTATAAGTGGCTATCTCAAGATTTTCAAACACAAAACTGTCAATTGCACCTTGTATGACTTCATCACAAGACAGCATATTTCCCGCAACCTGCCCTAAACCGATAAGTTTAGCTGAAAAATCTTTGAGAAAAGAGTAATGACTTCCTAGATGTTTGATGCATTTTTCAAGCTGGGCTTGTTGAAAAATAGTCTCTTCCAAGTGAAGTTTCATATGTTTTTTCAAACGAGGGTAGTTCTCCAGGCGAAAAATCTGAGTCTTTAGCATTTGTTCGGATTGTTTTTCCATGGCGTGAGCATCTTTCAGCCAGTGTAATAGAATTCCCTTTCTTAAAGTCATTGAACTCTCCTTCGCTCTATCTAATTAATGAGAAGTGGCTATTGCTACATTCTCAGTTGTTATTGCCTCATATCCATTGAGGGCTAAAAAGGAGTATAAATAACTTATCGATAATTATAGATTATTTTTTTGCACTAATTGTCTATTTGCTATACTTTAAAAAATGGATATGACTTAGCCAGTATCCAGACACTGACTATTAATGAATAGGGAGATCGATAATGGACACAAAAAGTTCACAAGCATCATCACCTCGAAGAGTATCAGAAGATTTTAATGCTTCTCCAAGAAATTCAAGAGAATCTCATCTTGGAGAGGCTGCTAGCGTGCTGTTAAATGATAGTAAGAAGGTAGCCAATGAATTGTATGAAGAAGGAAAGCATCGCATCTACGAAGTACAAAGCAATATCAAAAATTATTCAAATAGAATTGCTGACAGAGTACATCATAGACCCTTTATATCGTTATTGGTTGCAGGTGGAGTAGGATTTATTTTGTCTGCTTTGTTTCGACGCTAGAGTGCAAAACCTTGATTACTCAGTGGTAATCAAGGTTTTATATTTAAGCTCTAACTGATAACGAGGTTGAATGACTTATTATTCCTCATGGCTGTCTTATTTTTCATCCACATAGGTAAAAGGTATCCCTGGGTTAATTATTTTTCCATAAAAGATAAAGCACTACATTAATCAAAGCATAGATAAATATTGGTTTAATAATAAAATTAAATAATAAAATTAATTGCAGAAAATGGTCTTGTGAAAACCATAAATAATTAAAAAGCTGGTAAAAACTAAATTCCTGATAAGGCTTAACATATAAAAGAAGCGTAAATTTTTTAATGAGTAAAATCGCGCCTATCATGCAGATTAAGCTATGGCATGACGAGCAACAAATAAAAAGATAAAAAATCTTTTCCGTTTCATTAGTTACATCTGTTTAATGAGCTTGCCATAGAGAGTTAATAAAATATTTTTTGGAGTCGCTATAATTTTTAATAATTTCAAAACCGCTCTCTTTCGCAAGTTTTTTTATTTGTGGGGCAGAATATTTGTAAGAGGATTCAACACGAATGGGTTCAAATTTTTTAAATGTAAAGGATTTTTTCAAAGCACTAATATGAACAATTTGATCTTCCAAGCTAATTAAATAACTTTCCATAGCTCCGGTGTGCGGATTGTAGATTCCATAATGGTAAAATGAATCGAGGTCAAAATTACTCTGTAATTCATTGTTGATACGTCTTAGAAGATTTAAATTAAATTCGCGAGTTAACCCGTCACTATCATTATAGGCACGTAAAAGTATATTAATCTCCTTACGTAAATCAAATCCAATTAAAAAATAATCCCCTTCGTGCAATGAATTTCTTACGTTTTGTAAGAATTTTTTTGCAGCCGGAATATCAAAATTACCAATGCTTGAGCCTAAAAATAATAAAAAATTTCGTTTACTTGAATTCAAACTTAACCATTCAATTCCAGCGATATAATCCGAATTTAAGGCGACAACATTAAGCTGAGGTAGTTTTTGCTTGAATTGATTTACAAGATTATCCAGATATTTTTTGGAAATATCGACGGCATAATAAGTAAACGACAAGTGATCCTTGAGAAACTGGTTAATTAAAATATTGGTTTTTAAACCTTCTCCAGGGCCGAATTCAACAAGATTAAATTCTTCATCTTTTAAAAGATCCGATAATTCCTTTTTATGATGTTTAAGGATTTCCAGCTCACAACCTGTTAGATAGTAATCTGGGTGATGAGTAATCTGGTTAAATAGGCTAGACCCCACTGCATCATAAAAATACTTTGAAGAGAGTTGCTTATTTTTACGAGATAAACCAACCAAAACATCTTGCATAAACTCTTTATTATCCAGAGAGTTATTCGGGTATTTTTGCAGCGTCTGAATTTTAGCGCTCATTATTTATTCTCCTTTAAGATTTGCAGCCAAACGGAGGCCGCTAAACTGCCAGCGCTTTTCGGGTTGAAAAAAATTGCGATAACTTGCTCTAATGTGACTTTGTGGTGTTACGCAACAGCCACCACGTAAAACAAGTTGATTTGCCATGAACTTACCATTGTACTCACCCAACGCTCCTGTCATAGGTTTATAACCTGGATAAGGAATATAGGGGCTGGCCGTCCATTCCCAAAGGTCACCAAAAAATTGCCCTGCATCTTCGCAATGAGCAGGTTGAGGATGATAGAAACCACTCTCAAGAAAATTTCCTTGTTGAGGAGAAATAGGATGACTTGCAACAAAGTATTCCCACTCTTCTTCGGAAGGTAAACGATAACCTCGCCATCTGGCATAAGCATCTGCTTCGTAATAACTAATGTGCGAAACAGGTTCGGCCAGATCTAATAAATTTAAACCATTTAATGTAAATATATACCATTCATTATTAATGTGGTGCCAGTATAAAGGGGTTTTTGCAGTCTGTTGACAAACCCAATCCCAACCGTCAGATAACCACCATTGCGGGTCGTCATAGCCTTTCGCCTCCATAAATTCTAAATACTCACCGACTGTTACTAAGTGTGAGCAAATTAGATAAGGGTTTAGAATTTTTTGGTGAGATGGTAACTCATTGTCAAAGCAAAAATCGCTACCCTGATATCCAATTTCCACGATACCTCCGGGTACTTCAATCATCTTTGGATTGCCTTTTAATGGATTTTTGTCTTTTGCGGTTGAAATTGTCTGATAGGAAGGAAAATCAGGATCGCGCGAAAAATTATATTTGATATCCATCAATAGCAGCTCTTGATGCTGTTGTTCGTGTTGTAATCCCCAGTTGAGTAAATTGGTAAATGTTCCTAATTCATCCTCAGTTAGTTGCTCAATGAATGAAAGAATGGCGTCATTAACGTAGTCACGATAGGCATACACCATTTCGGTTGTAGGTCGTGAAAGCAGGCCACGTTCGGCTCGTGGATAAGGTTTATTGATGCTTTGATAATAAGAATTAAAGCGATAATTAAAAGATGGGGCGAATATTTTGTAGGATTTGAGCATAGGCTGCAAAATGAACGTTTCAAAAAACCAGGTAGTATGTGCTAGATGCCATTTGGGAGGACTCACATCGCTCATACTCTGAATGACATAATCCTCAATAAAAAGAGGTTGACACAGCTTAACTGTTTTTTGACGTACCGTTTGAAAACGGCAGGCAAGCTGTTCTCTATTCATCAAAATAATCCTTTATTTTGTAAGCGCTCTAAAACACAATTATAGTTGAAAACTTTTAAAAACGAATTTGCAACAGAACGGTCTGGTTGCTTAAAAAAATGTTTAATTAATGTTCATGTTATGATATAATCGCTCATCCAAAAAAACCTATAACTCACGACTAGTGTATAGGGGGTTGAGATGGGCCAGTTTGTAAAAGCACGTAATCAGGAATTCATTGAAACTGATAAAGCAGCTTATTATCGCGAGCAATATCAGTCTTATATGACAGGTCCTGAATGGCGTAATGTCGAGATGGCGGAAGAGTATGGTAAGTTCTTACAAGAAGGGCAATCCCTGTTTCATTTCCCCTATTTTCGACAAGTTTACGATCTTTGGCGTGTAATTTTTAATTCCTATGCTGCTGCTAGAAGATATAACAGCCGATCGGAAATATTCTTTTCTGAATACATGTTAATGGATTTGTTCATTGGTTTTTTTACTACATTAGAACTCATTCCCAAAGGCATCCTATCTCTCTTTCTTGTCCCCTTTGTCAATAAAGATAATAAGACGCAAATGCAACAGCATTTAGCTGACTATTATAAAGAATATGCAGCAAATTTAGAAACCATTCCTTTTTACGATCACAAATACAAAGAAAATCGTGAGAAACTCGCGCAAGCTTACAAAGAGTGTACCGATAAAACTTGGGGCGATTGGTTTAGTTGGAAATGTGTATCATTTGAATTATGGGCAAGACGCTGGATTTCTAAACCGTTAAGTTACTGGTTTCATCAAGAAGATAATATAGTTGCGCCGACTACAGATATTCTAGTGAAGATGAATGTAGAGGGAATCGAGGATCCTGAATTAATAAAAACAAATTTTAAGCAAAGGCTTTCTAATCTGGATAGTAGTCTTGTTTCAATAATCAAGGATAAAGAAAACAAGGAGTCTCTCTACGTAAAAGAAAAAAATCCTGAGAAAACCTACACTTCTGTTTATGCCAGATTAAGAGTTCCTCGTTATGCAGCATTTCAACCTGTGCTGCGACAATTAGCTGCTCAGGAAATTAAACTTCGAAAAATCGCCGGTCAAGATCAGGTACAGGTCAAGTGTCTTATCAATGCAGATAATGAAACTAGTTTTCATCTTCGTGAAGAGAAATTAAATCGTATTTCTCATGCTCAACCTTTGTACAGTTATAGTGATCGTATTCATAATTACCGGAAAATTTGCCTGTTTGATGTTCCTGTGAAAAAGCTTTCTAAGGTAGTCATGGAAATAGATAAATGCAGAGAGAGCACTGAAGATTCATCCACCAAAGATGTCGAAGTCAAATTCATTCATAATTTTTAGAGGTAAAACTAATGCCCAAAGCTAAAAAATTCACTGACAGTCTTCCGGAACTTGGTCGCTTTACGTCTATTCCTACTGCCATTATTGATCGCTCTTATCTTAACGAATCAAAGACTTTTTTAGGCAAAACTTGGAATTTTTTCTTCACTCGATTTATTTACCTGACATTATTTCTGCCTCTTGCAATTGTTGATTTATTGGTAGCTGGAGCGTTAGGTTTCCGTTATGCGTTGGGCTCTTTTTTTGTTGCAGATGAATTACAGGAAAAACGCCTTGGCCAACAAAAGAAATATGCCACCATTTTTAGTAAAAACCTTTATGCCCTGGTAGCTTTTCTGGTTGGTTTGTTTAATCCGAAATTAGTTGCTTTTTACTTTACGCCTGAAAAAACTTCAGAAAATGGTATTACTGCTGGTGGTAGTTATTATCGCGATGAGCACGCCGAAGTTTTGACACCAGAAACTCCTGAAGAAATTCAGCATATTATTCGCGGAGCCATGGAAAACGAAGTAAAAATAATGCCTGTGGGTGCAGGACGCAGCCAGGGAAAACAATTTTTACCTGAGGGTGGTAACAAGCATGTTGTACTCGATATGAGCAAGTTTAATACAGTCGAAATCGATTCGACTAAGAAAACTGCTACTGTCGGTGCTGGGGCACGTTGGATCGATATTCAGAAGAAAGCCAATGAACATAAGTTAGCATTAAAGGTAATGCAAGCTTCCAATGTTTTTTCTGTGGGTGGTTCTGTAGGTACTAATATTCATGGTTGGGATCATATTACAGGTGTTTTATCGAATACGATTCTTTCTATGGATATCATTACTCCTACCGGAGAGCTGAGAAAGAATGTAACCCCCGAGGATCCTTTATTCCATCAAGTTGCAGGCGGTATAGGGTTATTTGGGACCGTTGTTAGTGTCAAATTGCAACTAACAGATAATGAGCTACTGAAGGAAGTAGGAACAAAAGTTGAGATTAAAGACTATGTGGAACATTTCCGTAAAAATGTAGATGCAAAAGACAATATTCGCATGCATTTATACCGGTTATCTTTGGATCCAAATGGTCTATTAAAGACAGGAGTAGCTGTTGATTATGTCCGTGAGGGAGACGAGGTTACACGCGTTGTAACTCCTAATGTAACTGAAGAGGCACATCAAGGTACACGATTTAATCAAATCATGCTCAATTTGGCTCGACGCCTTGGTTGGATTAGAAAAAAATATTTTGATAGTGAAGCCGCTCGTTTGTTAGCGAATAACTCGCCTGCTATGAGTATTAATGAAATCATGCGGCCCCCTGTCAATGCCTTGTTTAATCCCTCCGTCAGTGAAGCTGAGTGGTTACAAGAATTTTTTCTTCCTGGTGAAAGCTTGTCCGAGTTCTTGGAAAAACTAGGACAATTGCTGATGGACAACAAGGTTATTTTACTAAACGCCTCCGTACGTTTCGTTAAACAACATGATAAATCACCTTTGTCGTATGCGCATGATGGTGATCGCTTTGCAGTTGTATTATGTTTTAATCAATCATTAGCTCCTGATGAAATTATCAAAGCAAAAAAATGGCTTCGTAAAGCCCAAAATTTGGCTGTGGAGCAGGGTGGAACCTATTATTTACCTTATCAACATGTTTCATCACCTGAGGATTTTGATAAAGCTTATCCTCATGCTCAAGTAGCACAACAAGTGAAAGAGGAGGTAGATCCCCATCAGGTATTTACCAGTGGTTTCTATCAAAAATATATGGTTCCCAAGCCAGGAAAAGTGAATTACTTTAAAGAGTTAATGCAGGATGAGAAACGGAAAAAATTGTTTGAAGGCTTTCTGGATAATGTATTGCAACGTGTTGATAAGGAAAAACTCTATCATTTACTCACCGAGATTATGGAATATAATGATACTCATGAGGAAATTTACACTGAGCTTTGCAAAAGATTGCCTGAGGTAATGCCTTCTGCGTTGAGTGGGTTTCGACGTATTCTTAATTCCCTCGCAAGTATTAAGGAAGATTTGGCCTCTCAGGCAAAAGCATTGTTATCCAATGTCACCACAATTAATGGCTTAGTGGAAATAGGTTATCCCGGCCGCTTTGTTGAAGGTTTTAAAAAGAACTTTAAGGTCGTTGGTAATATTGCCGCAGTTTATGAAGGTCAATCAGTAACTGATTATATTCAAACCGGTTTTCCAAGACCTTATCACCAATTTGCCAAACTCGATTACAATAAACCAAACTTGAGCACGCTTAAAGATAAAAGTGCGGATGTCATTACTTGTTATGTCGGGCTTCATCATTTTCCTGAAACAGAACTTGATCATTTTTTAGCGGAAGTCAGAAGAGTATTGCGCGATGGAGGCCAATTTCTGTTGGTAGACCATGATGTAAATGATGACCCTCACAGTGATTCAATGACGATGGCACACATGGCGCATACAATTTTTAATGCTGTGACGGGTGCGAGTGTGAAAGAAGAACTTCAAGAAACCAGAAATTTCCATTCCATGAGTTATTGGATTCAAAAGCTGACAGAGCATGGTTTGTCCTGTGGAATTGATGAGTCAGTTAAACACATTAGAGTGGGTGATCCGAGTCTCAATCGAATGATCAGTTTTGTGAAGAAAGAACCTCAATTACAAAACAAGCATGAAGCAGCAAATGAAGTACTTGAGTGTGTCGAGAATCCTTCCCCAAGCAATACTCCAGTAGTAGGTCATTGGAGAAAAGCTACTGAAACAATCTCTATCTCTGAATATAAGGATACTTTATTTGCAAGGGAAGATACTGATTCCCCATCAAACGATACTGCAGGTCTTCAATTAACCCGTTTTTAGTTTTTATGCTTCAGTGAATCTCAGAGCAAGATCATCCTATTTTGAATTAATTTCACACGATTATCTTGCACAATTACCGTCCTCCTGAGCAAAGCCCGTCCTCCTGAGCAAAGCCCGTCCTCCTGAGCAAAGCCCGTCATCCTGAGCAAAGCCCGTCCTCCTGAGCAAAGCCCGTCCTCCTGAGCAAAGCCCGTCCTCCTGAGCAAAGCCCGTCCTCCTGAGCAAAGCCCGTCCTCCTGAGCAAAGCCCGTCATCCTGAGCAAAGCGAAGGATCCCCAGCAGATAAAAATCCCGCTCTTTGAACGAAGAGCTCCTTCGCTTTGCTCTGGATGACGCCTTGTGGCTAATTTAGATAAAGTATGATTTTGCCCTGCAGTGAATCTGAAGCATAAACCTTACTCACTTGACAGATTTGTTTTTCCATCCATACTTTAAAAGGTTCCTACTAAAAAGTGGTAAAAAATTTTGTAAAAATGTCATGATTTTCACAAAAACAACTTGACTAAATTTTAATCATGAACTATAGTTATAGAGTTGCATTCAAGAGATGTAATTCA